>NZ_QSTX01000012.1:0-77681 GCF_003438785.1 Collinsella sp. OM06-18AC | reverse complement strand
ACGGCCTCGATCTGCTCGACGGGGTTGTTGCCGAGGGCGTTGCCGCCGAGGGCGACGACAATACGATCGGGCTTGCCAAGAGGCTTAGACATTGCTGGAATCCTTTCTGTAAAAGGCCTACAACCCATTAATAACCCGCGTCCGTGCGATACGCGAGTTTATTAAGGTTTATATTCTCTTTATCGCTCATTTTATTCATTTTGAAAATACCTAAGCGGCGAACGGTCGATTTTACCCGCTCAGCGTAAAGAAGCCCAGTTCAGGCATATCTACGCCATTTACGTGCAACTTTATTTAAATAGAGCAGGGATTAGACCAGATTATGCAAACTATATCTTTGCTAAACACAAAACGGACAGCGCAATATCTTACTCGCACTATACGCGATTCTATACATTAATTTGACGAGTATGCACCCCTGCAAAAACATGGGGCTTTTCATCCAACATAAGGGATAGCCGATCGCGCTTCACCCCGCGGCAAGCGACTGCGAGTTCGCAGTATGGAACTTTACCGTCGGCTTCTGCATGAACGCTGCCGACGCCCTTTCGCTCCTGCGCGCCCAAGCAGCCGAGAACGCTAACGGCGCCACTGTCAACCTGGCCACCCTCAACAACGGCGCCGCCAGCCTTTTCGCAAAGTACCGTGCTGGCTCGCTGGCTTTGAGGCCTAAGTGAGCTTTGCTATTTCCCAATTTTTGTATGATTTGGGTCAAATCTATTTGTCAATTTTTGTATGATTATGGGCAAATCTATTTGCCAATTTTTGTCAATGAGGTGTTTTAATGCTACGCCGCAAAGTCACTGATAGGCTTTTGAGCTGGAAGAATAACTCCCATAAGGCCCTGCTTGTTACCGGTGCGCGTCAGATTGGCAAGAGCTATGCGATTCGCGCGTTTGGAAAGAGCAACTACGCTTCGTATTATGAGGTCAATCTGCTACTTGATGCCGAGGCAAGAGACGTACTTGTTGGCGCTAAGAACTCCATTGACTTCATCAACCGTGTGGCCCTTCTTGCGGATGCACCGCTTGTTGAGGGAGATACGCTTATCTTTGTCGATGAGATTCAGGAGTATCCGCAGATCGTTACACTTATGAAGGCGCTGGTCGAGGACGGACGCTTTAGCTATGTCTTCTCGGGGTCTATGCTTGGGACTGAGTTTAAGGGGATCTCTTCTTTTCCGGTAGGGTATGTCGAGCACATTGTTATGCGGCCGATGGATTTTGAAGAGTTTTGTTGGGCAAACAGCGTCAGCGAAAATGTGCTTGCAGATATTCGCAGCCGCCTTGTCGAGAGACGTCCCGTCGAAAACTATATTCATGAGGCGATGCTCAAAAACTTTAGAGCCTATATCGTTTGCGGCGGCATGCCGGAGGTCGTTCAGAACTATATCGATTCGGGCTATTCGCTCGTGAGAACGCGTGAGCTTCAAATTCAGCTAGTCGATCAGTACAAAAGCGATATCTCTAAATATGCATCGACTCGAGCGTTTAACGTTCGCTCCATTTTCGAGCAAATTCCCGTTCAGCTTGAGGCGGAGTCCCATCGCTTTATCGTCTCGTCTCTAGGCGAGGGAGCTCGTCTTCAAAAATACGAGCAGGATTTCCTATGGCTGGTGAACGCAGGCGTTGGATTGATGGTCCCCCAGGTGACGGAGGCACGAAGTCCTCTCAAGAGGACGGAGAAAACGACGGCCTTTAAACTATACGAGTCCGATACAGGTATGCTCGCATCGCGGCATCCCGGCAGCACGGCACGCGCCGTCTACCTTGACATGAAAACCCCCAACCTCGGCGGCCTCTATGAGAACGTGGTCGCACAGGAACTCGTTGCCCTCGGAGCAGATACGTGGTACTACCAAACGCGTGAGGTCGGTGAAGTCGACTTTGTAATCGAAGGTGCCCGCGGGCATGTTGTCCCAATCGAAGTCAAATCGGGCAAGAAAGTTCGAGCACATGCAGCCCTCGACCGTTTGATGAGTGTGGGCGAGTACAAAATTCCCGAGGCCGTTGTGCTGAGCCACGAAAACCTTTGCAAAGAGGGCAAGATCCTTTACGTTCCAATCTATATGACATTCTGTCTCGATGAGTTTATGGAAAAGGACGACCCCAACAACGATTTCTCGTTTGCACCCATATCTCTCTAGGTCATCTGAGTCCGCAACCAGGTCCCCCTCTATGCCCAAAGCAGCGCGTGGTTTCGCGGCAAAGCCGCGAAACAGCGACCGGGATAAAAGGCCCCACCAACCACGCCCCTCGTTCAGCCCCACAATCCGAGGACGTAGTCGTAGCAGGATCTGAGGTCTAACCTTCGCGGACACTCCGCAGGACGAAAGAACCCCCGCCGCACGTAGTGCGCAGCGGGGGTTCTTTCATGTCCGAGGACGTCCGCGAAGGTTAGCCCTCAGATCCTGCGGTGGGAGACCTAGGCCTCGTTGTACACCGTCTTGAGCTTCAGCAGGTGCTGATAGCGGTCCATGGCGGCCTGCTCGTTCTCCTTGAAGAGCTCCTCGGCGCGCTCGGGGAAGGAACGCGTCAGCGAAGCGTAACGGGCCTCGTTCATCAGGAACTCCTGATAACCGCCCGCGGGCTCCTTGGAATCGAGCGAGAACTTCTTGCCGGCAGCGGCCTCGGGGTTGAAGCGGAAGAGGTTCCAGTAACCGCACTCGACAGCCTTCTTCATCTCGGCCTGGCAGTTCTGCATGCCGCCCTTCTTGATGGAGTGCATCTCGCAGGGGCTGTAGCCGATGATGAGGGACGGGCCGTCGTAGGCCTCGGCCTCGTGGATGGCCTTGAGGGTCTGAGCCGGGTTGGCGCCCATGGCGACCTGCGCCACGTAGACGTAGCCATAGCTCATAGCGATCTCGGCCAGGGACTTCTTCTTGGTCACCTTGCCGGCAGCGGCGAACTGAGCAACCTGGCCCAGGTTCGAAGCCTTGGAGGCCTGACCGCCGGTGTTGGAGTAGACCTCGGTATCGAAGACGAAGACGTTGACGTTGTGGCCGGAAGCCAGGACGTGGTCCAGGCCACCGAAGCCGATGTCGTAGGCCCAACCGTCGCCACCGAAGATCCAGAAGGACTTCTTGGTGAGGTAAGCCTTGTCGGCGAGGATCGCCTTGGAAGCGTCGCAGCCGCACTTCTCGAGCTCGGCGACGTAGGCAGCGGCAGCGGTCTTGGAGGCCTCGGCGTCGTTGACGGAGTCGATCCAAGCCTGACCGGCGGCCTTGAGCTCGTTGGACGGACCGTCAGCGGCGATAATCTCCTGCGTAGCAGCGATCAGCTTCTTCTGAACGGCCTCATAGCCAACGGCCATGCCCAGACCGTGCTCGGCATTGTCCTCGAACAGGGAGTTGTTCCACGCCGGGCCGTGACCGTCCTTGTCCTTGCAATACGGAGCGGTGGCAGCGGGGTTGCCCCAAATGGAGGAGCAGCCGGTGGCGTTGGAGATGAACATGCGGTCGCCGGCGACCTGGGTCACCAGACGTGCATAGGCGGTCTCGGCGCAGCCGGCGCAGGAGCCAGAGAACTCCAGATAGGGCTGCTTAAACTGGCTGCCCTTGACGTTGGCCGCGATGAGTTCCTTCTTCTCGGAGACGTTCTCGACCATGTAGTCCCAAACGGGCTGCTGGTCCATCTCCTGCTCGGTGGGAACCATCTCGAGGGCGCCCTTGGGGCAAACCTTGACGCAGTTGGTGCAGCCCATGCAGTCGAGCGGGGACACGGCCATGGTGAACTTCATGCCCTTGGCCTTGGGGCCCATAGCGTCGAGCGTGCGGGTAGCCTCGGGCGCGGCGGCAGCCTCGTCCTCGGTCATCGCGAACGGACGGATGGTGGCATGCGGGCACACATAAGCGCACTGGTTACACTGGATGCACTTGGTCTCGTCCCAGTGAGGAACGACCACGGCGACGCCGCGCTTCTCGTATGCGGAGGCGCCCAGCTCAAACTGGCCGTCGGCGCAATCGGCAAAGGCGGAAACAGGCAGGCTGTCACCATCCATGCGATCGATGGGCTCGAGCAGGTTCTTGACCTGCTGGGCGATGGCGGACTTGGTCTCCTCGGAGAGCTCGACGGGAGCGGCATCCTCGGCAGTTGCCCAGTCGGCCGGAACCTCGAACTTACGGAAGGCGGTAGCGCCGGCATCGATAGCCTTGTGGTTGGCGTCGACGATGGCCTGGCCCTTCTTCATGTAGGACTTGGTAGCCGCGTCCTTCATGTACTGCAGGGCGTCCTCGGCGGGCAGGACCTTGGCCAGCGCGAAGAAGGCGGACTGGAGCACCGTGTTGGTGCGCTTGCCCATGCCGACCTTGGCAGCCAGGTCGATAGCGTCGATCAGGTAGACGTTGACGTTGTTGTTCGCGATGTAGCGCTTAGCCACGGCGGGCATGTGCTCGGCGAACTCCTCGTCGCTCCACTGGCAGTTGACCAGGAAGGTGCCGCCCGGCTTGACGTCGCGGACCATCTTGAAGCCCTTGACGATGTAGCTGGGGTTGTGACAAGCGACAAAGTCGGCCTTGGTCACGTAGTACGGCGAGCGGATCGGGGAATCACCAAAGCGCAGGTGCGAGACGGTGACACCGCCGGTCTTCTTGGAGTCGTACTGGAAGTAGGCCTGAACGTACTTGTCGGTGTGGTCGCCGATGATCTTGATCGAGTTCTTGTTGGCACCGACGGTACCGTCGCCACCCAGACCCCAGAACTTGCACTCGATGGTGCCGGGGGCTGCGGTGTTGGGCGCATCCTCGGCCTCGGGCAGGCTCAGGTTGGTCACGTCATTGACAATGCCGATGGTGAACTCACGCTTGGGCTCGTCCTTCTTAAGCTCCTCGAAGACAGCGAACGCGGACGCGGGAGGCGTGTCCTTGCCGCCCAGGCCGTAACGGCCGCCGACAACCTTGATGCCCGTCTTGCCGGCCTCGTAGAGAGCGGAAACGACGTCCTGGTAGAGCGGTTCGCCGATGGAACCCGGCTCCTTGGTGCGGTCCATGACGGCAATCTTCTTGACGGTCTCGGGGAGAACGTCGACAAAGTGCTTGATGGAGAACGGACGGAACAGGCGAACCTTGACCAGGCCGACCTTCTCGCCGTGAGCGTTGAGGTAGTCGATGACTTCCTCGAGCACGTCGCAGAAGGAACCCATGCACACGACGACGCGATCGGCATCGGGAGCGCCGTAGTAGTTGAACAGGCCGTAATCGGTGCCGAGCTTCTCGTTGATCTTCTTCATGTAGCCCTCGACGACGGCGGGAAGCTCGTCGTAGACCCTGTTGCAGGCCTCGCGGTTCTGGAAGAAGATGTCGCCGTTCTCGTGGCTGCCGCGGGTGTGCGGGTGCTCAGGGTTGAGCGCGTGATCGCGGAAAGCCTGGACGGCGTCCATGTCGCACATCTCGGCCAGATCCTTGTAGTCCCACATGGCGACCTTCTGGATCTCGTGGCTGGTGCGGAAGCCGTCGAAGAAGTTAAGGAACGGGGTCTTACCCTCGATGGCGGCAAGGTGAGCCACCGGCGAGAGGTCCATGACCTCCTGGACGTTGCCCTCGGCGAGCATGGCGAAACCGGTCTGGCGGCAGGCCATGACGTCGGAGTGATCGCCAAAGATGTTCAGGGCGTGGGAAGCGACGCAACGCGCGGAGACGTGGAAGACGCCCGGGAGCTGCTCGCCCGCGATCTTGTACATGTTCGGGATCATCAGGAGCAGACCCTGAGAAGCCGTGTAGGTGGTGGTCAGAGCACCGGCGCCCAGCGAACCGTGAACGGTACCGGCTGCACCTGCCTCGGACTCCATCTCGACGACCTTGACCGGGGTGCCGAAGATATTCTTGCGACCCTGGGCCGCCCACTGGTCGACATGGTCGGCCATCGGGCTGGACGGCGTAATGGGATAGATTCCCGCTACCTCGGTGTACGCATACGAAACATATGCGGCCGCCTCGTTGCCGTCCATAGACTTAAACTTACGCGCCATATACCCCTCTCCTCTCATATAGGTATACAGGCCCCGGCGATCGCCGGGATGTTGGCGTGATGGGATTTTCGCTGTTGCTTCCAATCATCTGGCAGGCAGGCTCAGCAGCAGGTACATGGCGTGGAGAGAAGGCATGCCGAGGCGAGGAGGGCTGCACGCGCTCCACAAGCCCAGCTACCCGTCTTGCACATGACCGAGCGCCGCAAAGGCCGCATGCCGGATGCTCCCGGGCACGCCCCGGCGATGGGAAGCGCCCGCAACGGAAATCCGCATGCGGGTTTATTGTACCCCGCCGTCAAGTGTAATTTCGGCAAATATAGGCGGGCGGTAAAGGTTTACCTTGGGTGACCATCAAGGGCAAAATTGATCCTTCCGTCACCGAGGGACCAAATGGCAGCTGCGGTGAAATAGGAACTGTTTTTGCCGGCCGTAGCCTTAAACAGCCCCTATTTCACCGCAACTTATTTAGGAGATGAGTCAGAGGGCGCCGAGGAGGATGGCGTAGGTTGTGGATTCTCCGAGCTTGAGCTCGTCACCGGGGTTGAGCTGGGCGGAGCGGCCGGGCTCGACCTGGGTGCAGACGTTCGTCGCGTCGTTTACCACCACGGTTCCGTTGGTGGACGACAGGTCCTCAACGTACCAGACATTTTGGTCATCGCACCACACGTGGGCATGGCGAGCCGAAACGTCATCGCCCACATCGGTGATGCCGCCCTCCCCCGTTGCCAGCGCGCCGATCTCGACGCCTTCCTCACTCGGCTGAATCCAGCGCGGGACGCTCACCGCGTAGCCGTTTTGCACGCGCAGCAGTCCCAGCGGATGCGCCGGCGCGACCTCGTGCTCGCCCGACTTGGAACCAAGGCGGGCGTGAGAGCAAACGGCATAGGGAACGAATCTTGCGGATGTACTCCTCGACGTCAGGCAGGTAAGCCCCACGAAGTCACCGGGGAGGCCCAAGCGGCCCGGCACCACTTCCAGATTCTGACCAGGGCGAGTCGTTCGCCGGTGGCTGAAGGCTCGCTCCCACCCAAAAGGGGAGATTCGCGTTGTTCCCCAATCGCTCTCGCATCTTTCATTTTGCTCGAGGTGGGCTATAAAAACTTTCCTGGTGAAAGGCGGCGATTGGTTTCCTTTCTTTCTAGAGGAGCGCGCCTGTAATCTGTTTTCATCCTAAATCAAGTTGAGATCGGACCTTCCAGAGGCAAGTCGACTCAAACTGCGAGGCTCCATGTTGGAATAAAGAGCGCTGTCGAAGTGCCAACAACACAAAGCTTGCCAGTCTCAAATAGAACCTTTTGGGAGTCCGATTGGGCCGCACACCGAATCCCCGCTGGTGGTTTTTTATAGCTGCGTAACAATAAACAAGGTTAGTGCCAGTCCAGCATGAAATTGAGGAACGTATGCATTTTTTCTCAGTAAGTGATCGTCGTTACTGCTTCGATGAGGTCACTCGCAATTGCTTTCAGGTTGACCAAGCATCAGAAGATGCGCTTCGCATATTTGAAGCATCGGGAAGAACGGTCAACTCGAAGTTGCTAACAAAGTCACTTGCTGCGAAAGGCTACGACCAAACGACCATAGCAGAACTTGAAGACGACATTGATGAGTATCAACGATTGTCTGAGCGGACTTTCTTAACAAAAGACACGCCTCGAAAACTTAGATCCATCGAACTCCACGTTTCACATGCATGCAACCTTGGTTGTAGTTACTGTTTTGCCGGTAAAGGAGATTATGGAACGTCTCCTCTGCTGATGACAGACGAGATAGCCTTCAAGGCGGTCGACTACCTCGTCGCAAGTTCATCGGAAAACGAAACGCTTGCAATCGTCTTTTTTGGTGGGGAACCCATGATTAACGAGCCGCTGATATGGAAAACGGTCGACTATTCAAAAAGAATATACCCCAATAGAAACTTTACCTATTCTATTACGACCAACGGAACGCTTTTGAATGACACTGCTGTGAATTCTTTCAAGGAGCACGGGTTTTCTGTTCTGATTAGTCTCGATGGTACAGGATGCAAGCACGATGCATCGCGCCCGTACAAGACGGGAGGCGGCTCTTTCTCCGATATCGACAAAAACGTTCGTCGTTTTTCCGAGTCGTTCCCCTTCGGCGCAAGAGCGACCTTAACAAATAATAACCGTAACCTTGTTGAAGACTATCTTCAGTTTAAAGAGATGGGCTTCAGAAGGATTTACTTCTCGCCCGTGAGCTCATTCGATGAGAATATCAAACTCGACGAACACTCATTAAACAAAATCAGGGCGGGCCTAATAGATTTGGCGGATCAATATCTCAAACAGATTGATCAAGGGGAAAAGCCCTTGTTTAGAACATTGAAAACTGCAGTTGATTTGATTATGAGCAACAGGATCGCCTTTGTCGGATGCGGGGCTGGCAGGCGTTTTATTTCCGTGACTCCCGAAGGGGACGTATACCCCTGTCACAGGTTTGTCGGGATGATGCGATTCAAAATGGGCAACATCGTCACCGGAATTGACGAAACTAGGTATATTGAAAACTGGAGTCAGGGTGTCGAAAAAAGAATTGACTGTACGGACTGTTGGGCTCGGTCTTTCTGTGGTGGGGGCTGTAGCTGGGAGGCTGCAGACGAGCACGGCTACTTGCCCAAGAGTCTACACCCTGCATCATGTGAATATAGAAAAATGTGCTACGAGATGGCTTTTGACCTTATTTCCCGCCACTCATCTTCGCAGGAGAAAAATCAACGAGAAGCTACTGTATCGGAATAAGCGGTTCAGCGCATTGCTGTCACCATTGTGGAGGTGTTCGTTCTTCTGATTACCGTCTGCGAAGCTTATTGCTACGTTCGCCGAAACCATTCTAGAAATATGGTGAACTAGACATCTTGGTTTGTTATACACAATATTGAGGTTTTTCTGCACTCAAAGGGAGGTAGTCGTGAAGCATATTCATCCGATTAATCCAGGAAGTGGCGACGAGGCAGGCGTGAAGCCGATGTCTTTTGACTGCCTCTTGGGCATTACTGACATCTGTACTGTTTATGATAAAGCAGATGGCTGTGGTGCATACGATTACTGCGACTATGACATGGATGGCGGCAGCATCTGCGTTGTAGATCACTGTGGCATTGATCAAACGTAGTCTCTAATTGGATTAAGGTGAGGAGCTGTTATGAAGCATATCCATCCTGTTGGTTCAAATGAACATACTCCCGTTGAGCCTTGTTGTCTTGGAGTTGATATATGCAATTTTTACGACATCGCCGAGTGCCCTGTTGCGGATTGGTGCTATGTCGATAAAGAATCAAGCTGTGTTTTGCCAGCAGATTGGTGCGATCCAGTTGACGAGTAGTTTTTGTGTCTAGGAACTATTTGGTCCAATTCAAAATAAGATGGGGACAAATACCAAAATCTCGTGTCTGGGAGGAGTTATGCCATTATTGCAAGGTCTCGTTGGATTAACCTTTGTACTTGCTTTATATCTGGCACCTTTTTTATTGTTATTCTTCATTATCCGATTCTTTCTTCGGAAAAAATAGGAGTATCACGCAAACATTAGCGTAGCTTTCTTCCAATATGAGCCGAGCATTGGCAAGTGGAATAAGAAGCCCGACCGTTCGTCACATGAAAGTGATCGGACGGGCCTCTCAATTTAACCCGGGCCGCCACCCATAGCGGCTTTCCGGGCGTATTTTCGGTGCAAAGCAATCGTCAGTTTAATCCTATGCGTCGATACCGCATTTCATTTGTTCGGCTCGTATTCTACGGCCTTGTAACCCTCGCACTCTCCGGCAAACGGATTGAACACGAAGGCAGAGATGATGTGTGCGTGGACATCGAGGCTGCTGTAGGCAACATACTGGGGCATGGACCCCCGCTGCGCGTGGCATGCGGCCCGGCATATTCATTGCCGTCCAACCCCGTGTAGTTGCAGCAAAGGGTGGAACCTCAATGCTCAGCTCATGTTGTCCGTGGGACACGAGAATTGTAAGTACACTTTGGTGTGATTCTCACGATGATACTGAGCCACCTGGAATAAGATACGTCGCGACAACACTTCGCTTCACCTCTGTCTCGACAAGACAACGTAGACTAAAGTTTCCTTTAGTAAGAGAATGAGAACTATATCTGAAAGCGTTGCGATGGCGTGAAGGCACCGAGTCCGAACCGACTGAATGCTACGTGCATCTGCATCGCTTTTTTGTTATCTCTGTCAGTTGGGTAGCACTACACTTGTCAGCATTTACCCCGGTACATGCTGCCTAAATCCACTACCCCTTCTACCGCGCCGACCATCTCGTCATCGTGAGAGACAATGATGATCAGCTGGCTTTGCTTGTTGCGCTTAACATAGGCCGCAAGCTCGGCGCGGCTTACAGCGTCTAACCCAGTCGTGGGCTCGTCGAGTACCAAAACTGACGACTTGCGTGAAATCGCCGACCATAAGTACACTCGGCGCAGCTCACCGCCCGAAAGCGCGGAGCAACGTTTCCCGAGCAACTCCTTCACGCTGTTTTCCAGCGAAAGTAGGCCATCTACACCCCGGTGATAGGAAGAAAAGGGCGTGTCGAAATACTCTAACAGCTCTTTCACCGTTTCGTCCGGCGCGAAGCACGACTGTGGGCAGCACGATATCTCTCTCGCACGTATGTAATCCAAGTCGCATTCTTCGATTGGCACGCCGTTGTATTTTACTTTGCCTTTCGATGAGTATAGCCCGAGCATCAAGTAAAGAAGTGACGTCTTGCCTCTTCCGTTTTCCCCAACTATGCAATATGTACCAGGACCGGAAAACTTGAAAGAAAACCCGCCGAGGACCTCTCGGACAGATCCGTCTGGAAGGGCAACCGAGAATTCCAAATCAGATACCGAAATGTCATTTATTTCATCGAGTTTAGCTAAATCGGTCCGATTCCACCCCGATCTCTCCTTTTCTCTCGTCGCGATAGCCGTCCTATCCCATGATGCTTTGGCATCTTGATAGGATTTGAACAATGACATCATACTTTTCAAAGTCTTAAAGAGAACCGCGAAGTATGTACCGATGATAGTGTACTCGCCTATTGACATAGTTCCGTTAATGATTCGTACTCCGGAAACAACAAGTATCACCGCTTGAAACAACGCTGCGAAAAGACCATCGAGCGATGTCAGAGAATATGATAGCTTTCCGGAGCGCAAAACTTTGGGAAAATAGCTCTTAAACCCAGCGTCGAGCGCTTGTTCGCTCTTGCCGTACGAAGATGTCAGTTGAATGTTGAGAATCTGATTAAGCTGCGATGCAATTGCGGCGTAAAAGGCGCTGTCCGCCTCTTTCTTCTCATACGTGACCCTATACAAAAGTTTCCTCAACCCAGTAATTACACAGAAATACACGATGAGGAGAATGATGGAAAACACCGCGAGAGTTGAATCAATTGACCATATGATAAGCAATACGATGGGAATGGCTACAATGGACAGCGGCGCACTGATAAAATTCGCCAAAACGAAGGATGAGACCACGCTAGAGTCGGAAATAATCCGTTGCGTTGTATAGGCTGGATCGATGGTCCGACTCACCAAGTAATCGTCTCTTTCAAAACGCAAGACGGCCTCCCTGAGAAGATCAAAGGAAAGTCTCGTGGTTATGCGAATGGAAAGTGTTCCTGCAAAATAAGTAAAGAGGGTGGAGAAAACTCCTATTGACGCAACCAGGAGCGCGAAGAGTACGGCGTCTCTTTCGCTGCGGTTACCGAGAAGAAAATCTAAGAATTTCCCGTTCACGTATGGCATGGCATAGGAGAGAGCGGTTCCAATCACCGTGATAGCAATGAAGACGAAAGCCCCTTTTGCTCTGATGAACCTCGAGAGAACGCATCGAATCAAGGAAGGCCCCAATCTACCCGCCACAAAACATCAATCACTGATACCTTACACCTCAACACAACAGGAGCGAAGATTTGCCAATGAGACTGCTTTAAGATTGCCTTGGGCCAATACGATCTCAAGCTCTTCCTACAAGAGAGTCGGAATCGGACATCTCCTCCGACGAACCTGGCAATCGGGCGGTTGAAATATCTTTTTCAACCGCCCGATTGCCACAATAGATTTGAGCATCCGCCCACAAACGTCCGCGTTTTATACCCATCAAATCCTTTGCCTTTTGTCGTCTAGACTAGAAAAATCGCTCGAAATAACGCAACCGGCCTGCTCGCTTGAAGAAACCTAAGCCCGTAACGTAGATGTGCAAACTTCCGAAACGCCTTGCGCGGCATAGTGCGTATAAACTTCGTCAACCGCCTCAGAAATATCTGAGTATCGCGCCGGGTCAAAAGCATACGATGTCGCAGCTATACCCTGCACCCATTCGGAACGCGGATTAATTGAATAGCCACACAGCATCATCATACATGCATCTAGACCTGATTTCCCAAGTATCCGACGTATTGATGAGAGCATCGCGGGTCGCCCCCGCACCATCGTCGTCACCCCTATTAGCAGTATTTACCGTTTTTCTCTAAATGCGTATCGCCACCCTTAAGAATACGAAGTGTTTTATCCAGACCCGATTGTCCTCCATCTCAAACGAAGGGATAAGGAATCTCATCCGGAATCGGCAGTAACGGAGGATTCACAACGACAAGCGAAAAACATGAGTCATCTCTCAGAGGGGAGTAAAGGCTCCCCTCAAGCACCCTAGTTTCGTCATCCAAAGAGTTGATGGCAGTGTTTTTCTTACAAAGGTCGACAACAAAAGGGTTGATTTCTACAGATGTTACATCCATGCCACAGTTGGTAAGTATCAGGCCCTGTATTCTGGGGCCAGAACACAAATCGAGAGCCTTCCGTGCGCTCTGCGGTGTAAGGCGCCAATCTCAGCAAATCTGTCCCACAATACTGCGCTGAAGAACAACACGGAACCCCTGAGCCAAACTCCCCTATACCTTATTAAGGCTAAGACAGGCAAGTTCACGCACCCGGCATATTCCAGAATAACATCCTATTGTTTTAGATGCTCTACAAGCATGAACAGCCGCGAATCGGAAAGATCTTCTAGTTTCGCCCCGACTGACCGCCAAGGGCCAAAATGGCCTCTCCATCCCCAGGCGACCGGCTCTGGCGCGCCGAGGAGTGTCCCCAAGTGCCGGCAGAAAAGGAACGTCCTTAACTGCCGGCTAGAGGGCACCGAAGAGGATGGCATAGGTAGTGGATTCGCCGAGCTTGAGCTCGTCGCCGGGATTGAGCTGGGCGGAACGGCCGGGCTCGACCTGAATGCAAACGCGCGTGGCCCCGTTTACCACCACGGTTCCGTTGGTGGACGACAAGTCCTCGACGTGCCAGATATTTTGAGCATCGCACCAGATATGGGCATGGCGGGCCGAGACATCGTCGCCGACGTCGGTAATATCGCCCTCACCAGTGGCCAGCGCGCCAATCTCAACACCCTGCTCACTCGGCTGAATCCAGCGCGGGGCGCTCACGACAAAACTGTTTTGCACGCGCAGCAAGCCCAAAGGGTGCGCCGGGGCGGGTTCGCGTTCGCCCGCAGTCAGCGACATGCCAAGCGAACGCGGCGTGGATGTGCCTCCGCCGCAGGTCGCGTTCGCGTAGTCGATGGCATAGTTCACCGAGGACCGCACATCCGCCGAACAACCGACGGCGACAAACAGCACCAGCACGACCTCGGCGCGCTCGGCGGGCATGAGTTCCGCCGCCTGGGACAGGCGATCGAGCGCGTTGCGATAGAGATTCGTGTCCTGGTGGCACTCTTCGAGCGCGCGTACCATCGGTTCACCTGCAGGACCGCACACCATATTGATTACAGCCGTGGGGTCCATGGGGTTGCGCTGGCGCAGGGCCAGTTGCGACATAATACGCGCAGCCGAGGTACCGTATTCGGCAAAGTAGCGCTGCTGAAGCGTGCCGACCGGCGCGCGAACGATAAAGCGGGAAACCCAAGAGCGATCGGCGGCTCGGCTCTGCGGGCTGCGGCCGTCGGCGAGCGGACGGGACGAAAGCACCAAGCCGCACAGCTCGATATGGCTCAGATGCGCTGCGCGCTTAAAGATGTCAAACATGGCCCCGCATGGGGTGAGCTCAACTTGAGATGCCATGACCTAGGCCTCCTTGGTCGTAGAAATAGAATCGGACGATACTTCGACAGGTCCGCCAAAAGTACGGACAGCTGCGGCTCCACCGGCAAGCGGAGTCGCCATCTGGGCTTTTGTGCGTCGCGGTGCCGAAACGGGAAGTTCAAAGGCAAAGCCCATCGCAAGCAAAAACCACGTAAGCGTATAGGTTGCAACCAGAGCGGCAACAAGGCCGCCCATCACGGCGCGTTGGGAAAATACGCTACATGCAGCCACAACCAGCACCGGAACCTCGCAGGCAGAAAGCGCAAGCACACCCTGCAGGAAGCCCGAGCGCCGATCGCGCGCAAGTGCCCCCGCGGCAACGCCGGCTATGCCTGGCAGCGCCAACGCCAGTGCGGCAATAATACCCGGTAGCGACCCAGACCACACGAGCGATCCCAAAGTCGCCGTCACGCGAGCGCCCGACGCCAGCAGCGCGGCCGAAACCACGACCACAGCCCAAACCACGCCACAGACGACCGTCGCGCCGACCATCAGCGCGCGACGAACCGCGCGGCCAGACGCATCCATGGGGCACGGCGTGAGCGGCTCGCCGCGGAGCGAACGACCGACATTTTGCGCATAGTGGTCACAAAACGCCGAGAGCGCCGCCTCGACCGCCGCCGGCTCGGGACGATCTTTTTGATGGCTGGACAGACAGGCCATCACCACGTCGAACAGCTGGGCATCGACAAACGCCAGCGCATCGCGTAGCTCCTCGGAATCCGGCTCAAGCCCCAGCTGCTGGGCCTGCTCGGCCGCAGCGAGCGCCACATCGGGCTCACGACGAAGCAGCTGAGTCAAATCGCAACCGGGCGCATGGGCACCAATGGGATAGTCGGGCAGCGTGTCCATCTTGAGACGGTAGGGGCTGGCGATGTCGCGCGTCTTTTTGCGCGAACCCGAGGTGCCCGAAGTGCTCGGCGCGGCTTCGTATGGCGCGGCGCCGGCAATGAGCTCGTAAACCGTGCTTGCTGCGGCATAGACGTCGATCGCCGGCGACATACGCAAAGCGCGCAGGTCGGGAATATCGTCGGTGAGCATCTCGGGCGGGGCATAGGCAACCGTCGCGCGACGCAGCGTGGCATAGCGCTCCGTAAACGACGCCTTGCCGCCGGTACCGGCCACGGCCGACGCAGGCTCAAGCGCCAGCGACGAGCCAAAGTCGATCAGGCACAGGTCAAAGGTGCCCTCGGCAAGCTGCCGGTCAAGCGGTAGACGCGCCGTACGCACCATAATATTAGCGGGCGAGATATCGCGATGGACAAAGCCCTCGCCCACCAGGCTCATACGGCAGAGCAGATCGAACAGGTCGCGACCCAGACGCGCCGCCACAAGCGGCGATAGGCGGCCGGCATCGTCCACGGCAAAGCGCGAGCGCAAGCGGGCGAGCGTCTCGCCCTCGACCCATTCCATGACAATTGCAGGCACACCGTCGACCTCGCCCCAGCCATAGAGGCGGGGAAAGCCCTTAAGGCCCGAAAGGGCGCGATGGCATTCGTATTCCTCGCGAAACGCCGCTTTGAACTTGGCGACCAGCGCCTCATGGGCGGCGGCATCGTCAAACTCATCGCACGTTGGCAAGATGAGCTGCTTGAGTGCCACGGCCTCGCCTTGGGCGTTGACGGCACGCGTCACGCGGCCGATACCGCCACGGCGCATGGTGGCATCGTCGGCAAACAGTATCGTAAAACGACGCAGATAGGCAGGCAGTTCGTCCTGACCGAGCGCAATGGCCGGCTCAAACCCGTCGACACGCGCCAGGCGCAGGCCGACCATGGGATCGCGACCGAGCGATTGTGGTGTGGTGGATGCAAGATCGGTCATCATAGGGCAAGCGCCGCCACGTTATTGTTGAAGTTACCGAGCGCGACGTCATCATCGCCGTAATGGCCGACCCATTGACATAGGTTGGTGTAACAGCCCCACAGATTGGCATACTGCTGATACCACTTTGACCGGGGCGAGAATGTCTGACGACCGAACTCGGCTCGAATGACAAACATCTCCCCGACCAGGCTGTCGCACGGCCTGGGATCTCCCGTAGAGTTATAGGTCGAGACCACGTCATTGGCACGAGAAACATAGCCGTCGAGCATGTTGTACTTGGTCACAAGCCAGCTGTGAATGCTCTCTTCCTCAGCAGCGGAAAGGCCACCGGAGTTTGCATCGTTGTCAGTGTTGCCGCCCGTCGAGCCGCCGTTTCCAGACCCTCCGGCAGAGGAACCCGACCCAGAGCCACCGCCCGAACTCGACGAATCCGAGCCGGAGCCAGAAGTATCCGAGCTACCGGGCTTTCCGGACTGCTGGGCGTCCTGCTCCTTCTGCTGCTCGACCTTATTCACCGTTGCCGCCACGCTATTGTTGGACAACCGATCGATGATCTTGGTGTTGGTGAGCACGATGGTTTTGCCATTGGCAAGCGTGACTTCGTTGTCCGGGGCCTCGGCGCCGTCCGCGTCGCCGGTGCCAAACACAATATGCGCGACCACACTTGCCCAAGCATATCCAGTCGTGGTCCCCAGGTCACTTTTGACCTCATGCCCCACGCGCGGTTCGCGTGCGGCATGTGCCTGCATCATGGACGGCACGGTCATGCCATAGGCAGAAACGCCAGCTATGACCAGCACCAGCGAGCAAGACAGCAGTGCGTACGCCCGCGGCGCCAAGCCCAGTCGGCGTCGCATGCGCACCGCGGCGCCGCGCTTTGTCTGAGTGCCACCGGGCCGCATGCGTTCTCCTCCAACAAAAACACGCCGCTCGGGAGCGGCGCATTCATTCGAATCCATATTTGAGTGTATCAGCGAACCCAAAAGGTTGCGCAACGAATGGGCAAATTAAGGATGCGAGTGGAAGCATCCATGCGATAAGCGGATACAAAGCATCTTTGTTGCACAACAAACTTACAGTCGCACGGGGAATTATGACTACCCCGTGCGTCGCGATGAAGACATACGGCAGGAGCAGGCTCGCCACCTAAATCGTGCGACGGGCCTCGATGGCGCGCCCAAGCGTAAGCTCGTCGGCATACTCCAGGTCGCCGCCCACGGGAAGGCCGCTCGCCAGACGCGACACCTCAACGCCCAGCGGCTTGATAGTGCGGGCCAGGTAGCTCGCCGTGGTCTCGCCCTCGATATTGGGGTTGGTGGCGATAATGACCTCGGTGATATCCTCGTGCCCCAAGCGCGCCAACAGCTCACGAATGTGCAGCTGCTCGGGGCCAATCTTGTCCATGGGACTGATCACGCCGCCCAATACGTGGTAGAGACCATGGTAGCTGCCCGTGCGCTCAATCGCCTGGACATCGCGCGGCTCGCCCACCACGCAAATGCGAGTGGTATCGCGCATCGAATCCTGGCAGATGGAGCACTCGTCGGCCGTGGCGTAGTTAAAACAGCGGCTGCAAAAGTGAACCTCCTGCTTAACCTCCAGGATGGCCTCGGCCAGGCGACGCGCTTCCTCGGCATCGGCCTCGAGCAGGTAATAGGCGATGCGCTGAGCCGACTTGGGGCCAATGCCCGGCAGGCGGCCCAGCTCATCGAGCAATTTTTGCAGGCTATGGTTGGCACTCATATATATGCGCGTCTTAGAACGGCATGCCCGGGATGTTGAGGCCGCCAGTGATGGCGCCCATCTGCTTGTTGGCGAGCTCGTTGACGCCGCGAACGGCCTCGTTGACGGCAGCCATGATCATGTCCTGCAGCATATCGACGTCCTCGGGATCGAGGGCATCGGGGTCGATGGTGAGGTTGACGAGCTCCATCTCGCCGTTAACGGTCACCTTGACCATGCCGCCGCCGGCAGAGGCGTCGACGGTCTGGGACTTAAGGTTTTCCTGCGCGGCGGCAAGCTGCTCCTGCATCTTGCGAGCCTGCTTCATCATCTGCTGCATGTTCATACCGGCCATGATGGCTCCTTTACGTGCGGCCGCGCGACAAGCTGCAAGGGCAGCCGGAGCGCGACGGGACTTTCAAACTCAAAAATCGTACCACGGCGCGGGGCAAGCAAGCGGGGCGGACACGCTACCTCAGTCGATATACATGTCCTCCAATACAAACCACGCCCAAGATTATGCAAGGTCGAATTATGCAAGGTTGCATAATTATCTCAAGCTACATCTAGCAGAGCTGGAACCAGGCAGTTTATGCGTAGGGCTACAAGGCTACATGGCAAAATGCCGAGCCGCTGCTCGAGGCGGCACGCATGGCGGCTGGGTATAATTTGATTGTCATAGATGACGATTTGGAGGTGCCCTCGTGAATGTCCCAGCCGTACTCCAAAACATCCGCTCAAAACACCCCGTTGCATATGTGGTTCTCTATCTCTTTGTCGTCTGGGTATTACTGGTTATCATCACCCATGCCATAGCTTTTGGAGCAGAACTGCTGATAGCCAGCTCGGACCAGCCCGTCGTCAAATGGGAGACGACCGATGAATGCACCGACGGAACCCGAACCATTTACTACAACAGCCCGTCCCTCTACCAAGAGTTCAAGGTCAAGATAAAGGACTCCAAGATTGTCGATGCCGAACTGGGCTCTTTATTTACAATCGGAGCAACCGTCAACGCCGAGCAAGTCGAGTACACGGACAGCCATGCGACGTATCGTATCGACCTCAGCATCCTAGGCCGACCGTCACGCGCCTGTCTGCTCGAATGCGATATACGCGGCACCACGTTGCACATGTCCGAAATACAGATGCGCCCGGGCAAGGGGTTCTCTTCTTGAGCAGTATACCCGCCTGCGCAGCTACTCCACCGGCTTGAAGATGGTGGACTGGCCGAAGACGCTGCGGATGAGGGCTTTGGCCTCGTCCTCGGTCTGCGGGATGCTCGGGGCTGCGCCCTGGTGGCCGAAGGGGCTGCCGGCGCCGGGGTTGGACTCCCAAGGGGCAGCGGGGGCGTCCTCCTCTTTGGGGGCGGTTACAGCGGGCTTGGACGCGGGCGCCGCACCCGGCACGTCGAACGGAGGAAGATCGTCCCCGCCGGCATCGGCAGCAAAACCACCAACCATGGCATCGTCGTAGGGCACCCGCTCGGATTCCCACGGCGCAGACGACGCAGCAGGCTGAGATTTGGGAGCGGCAGAGCGCTCGGGCGCACGGGGCGCGGGCTCAGTCGGGAGCTTACCCGTGGCAGGAGCGCCGGCGGGGTTGTCGGAGCGTAGCCAGGGGGCTTTGCCCAGGTCAGACGACTTGGGCGCGGGCGAGGCGGGCTTGGGCGCGGGTGTCGGAGCAGCCGGTTTGGCCGTGACGGGCTTAGGCGCCGACGGGGTCGGTGCCGCTACCGGTGCTGCTTTTGGCTGCATCGCGCTGGCGCTCGAGGATGCAGGGGCCGCCGAGGACACGGGTTGCGGGTCCGCAGATGCCGCAGCCCGTGCAGATGGAGAATGCTCCTCATGTTGAGGAGCCGGCGTGCCACCCCCATCCAGGACATAGTCGACGGTGCGACGACCGAAGACCGCGCAGACCGTCGGCAGGACCACCGACTGCGTATCGGCGCGACCGAGCATCTTGATGGCAAAGGTCGAGCCCGCAGGGAACGAAACGGTGAGTTTGGAGCCGTCGTCGGCCGTGGCGCGGGCGTTGAGCAAAAGCCCTGCGTAGGAAGCCTGACGCGCCTTGACACGCTCGACAACCTCGGCCCATTTGCGCTGCAGCTCTCCGGCATCCTCGACCGCGGGGGTCTCGGCGGTGCCGGCGGCAGCAACCTGGGCGGCATTGCTGGACTGGGGCTTAGGCGCCGGAGCGGTGGCAGGCGCGGGGGCCGCAACGGGCTGAGGCGTCGGAGCCGGCGCAGACTGAGGTGCAGGCGCTGCAGGCTTGGAAGCTGACGCGGGCGCAGGCTGAGCCGCCGGAGCGGCAGCACCACGGTCCCAAGGCATACCGCCCTGGCGCGCGGACATACCAGCGGGGGCAGCGGATGCCGCCGGAGCGGCAGCACGGGCGCCCGAAATGAGCGTCGGCTGCTGGGCAGCAGCGGATACGGATGCTGCAGGCGCGGCGGCCTGAGCAGCAGCCACGCTCGCCGGTACCGCTGCATTGGCAACCATGGCCTCCAGACGTGCCATGCGCTCGGCCAATGCCTCAATCGTTAAATCAGCCTCGGGACGTGCCAGACGCGTGCAGGCAATCTCGAGCACCAGGCGCACGTCGCTCGCGCCCCTCATCTCCAGTGCGGCATCGTCGAGCACTGTCAGCACACGGGCCAGGCGGTCGGCAGGATGCTCGCCAAAGGCAGCGGCCTCGGCAGCAAGCGCCTCGGCCTGCTCGGAGCCGCCCTCAAACAGCTCAGCACGGGCACCGGCAACGCAGGCAACGTACACGTCACGCACATGCGCCACCAGGTCGCGCGTCAGCTCCAGCAGGTCGTTTCCTTCCTCGACCTGCGCACGAATCAGTCCATAGAGCTCGGCAACATTGCGATCGGCAATGGCGCGGGAAAACTCGCCCAGAATCTGGTCCGAAACCTCGCCCAAAAGCGAGCGGGCATCGTCCGCATGCACAGCGCCGTTGCCAAAAACGCTCAGCTGCTCCAGCGTGGACAACGCGTCGCGCATGCCGCCCTTGGCATGGCGCGCCACGATAGCGAGCGCCTCATCGTCGTAGTCGAAGCCCTCCTGCTCGCACACGTATGCCAGGCGATGCTCAATATCCTCGTTGCCGATACGATGGAAATCGAAACGCTGGCAGCGCGAGAGGATGGTCTCCAGAATCTTTTGCGGGTCGGTGGTGCACAGCACAAAGATCACGTGCGCCGGCGGCTCCTCGAGCGTCTTGAGCAGCGCGTTAAACGCCGCCGTTGTGAGCATGTGGACCTCGTCGATGATATAGATCTTGTACTTGCCGCGCACCGGGGCAAAGTTGACGGAGTTGATGATTTCCTCGCGCACATTGTCCACGCCCGTGCGGCTTGCGGCATCGAGCTCGTAGACGTCCGGATGGTTGCCCTCGGCGATGAGTTCGCACTCCTCGCAGGTGCCGTCGGGCATGCAGCCGCTTGCTCCCTCGGCGCGCGCCGCCTCGGCATTGCGGCACAGCAGCGCCTTGGCCAGAATGCGCGCCATGGTGGTCTTGCCCGTGCCGCGCGGTCCGCAGAACAGGTAGGCGTGGGACAGGCGCCCCTCGGTGATGGCGTGCTCGAGCGTCGAGACGATATGCTGCTGGCCCACCACGGAGTCGAAGGTGAGCGGGCGATACTTTCGGTACAACGATTCCATGGGTGCTCCCCCGGGTATACTGAGTCTTGTTGCCGCGGCGGCCATGCGGTCGCACGGCATACTGCATTCCATAATAACCCGTACGGCGAGCCCGCCGCGATAGGAGTCCAAAGAGCATGGCAGACGCAGAGAGCAACCTCATTCCCTCCGAAGCAGCCGACCAAGTCGAGGTCGCGCTCGAGGCGCAGGCCGCGGCCGATGACGGCATTCTGTACCTCAACGAGTATCAGTACGAAAACGACCTCGTCACCGACTTCGCCCGCCTGGTCGCCTCGCCCAGGCGTCGCGGCTCGCTGTATGTCGCCGCGGCAATTGCCGCGCTCATCGGCATCGGCATGCTGGTGGCCGGCGGCAACTGGATCAAGTTTGGCGTCGTCTTGATCGTATTCGGCGCCTTTTTGGCCTGGTGGAGCAAAAACCTGCACCACACCCTCGCCCGCGACTTTATCGACGCCGTTGAGGCCGACGAGTCCATGGGTGGCCGCTATCGCCGCGTCGCCGCCAACGAGGACGGCCTGATGGTTTGGGGCACGAGCGGCAAGTCGCAGTTCTTCCCGTTTGAAAAGCTCGACCACGTGCTCGACGGCGAGCGCATCTTTGTGGCCATGTTCGCCGACCAGGGCGTGACGATCCCTAAGGACACCTTTGTCCGCGGCGATGCCGAGCAGTTCGGTCCCTTCCTTAAGGCGCGCATCAACAAAAAACTCCGCATCGAGACCAAACGCAAGAAGATGAAGGCAGAAAAGGCCGCTGCCGAAGCAAAACAGGGCGACAAGCCCCAGGAGACCAAGGGCAAGCAGCGCAAGCAGAAGAAGAGCAAGAAGAAGCGGTAGGCCGGCCGACACCGAAGGCGCCTCGTCCCGCGCCCGATTCCGGGCCGGGGCGCCTGGAATCGGGCGCGCGTACCGCCAATGGACCCGTTTTGCCTTGCTCTCGAGCTATTTCACTTCAAACCTTAAGAGCTTCCGCTCCGGCAGATCGGTCATCTTCATCGTGTAAGTCCCGGGAAATGCTTTCTCAAAACGGACGGTCTCGTAACCTTCGAAATAGTCGTTGGTGTTCTGCATCATAAATGGGACGAGCAACTCGTTTTCTGCCCCAACCTCCACGGCAAACGCAGCAGAGCCGCCAAGGACCGGCATGGCTTGCGTTATCAGATCGGTATTGACTACAAAATCATAGTTTGGCGCAGACTCCGGAACCAGATGCCAAACATACGCTTTGATTCCACCGTCGATATTATCCCTATTTCTGACACGCATCTTTACGGCGATAACGCACGTGATGTCGGCATCCTTCAGTCTCGTTTTCGTATCCACGGTGCCATATTTTGAATAATCGTCATGTGCTCGTTTGAGATACTCGCGCGGCGTGAGCAACTCTGCCCCGTCTATGCAAAACGAATACCCATCAGTCACCACATCCTTCGACCCCAGAAACGCTCCATCCATCGAGAGCCATTCGCCCTCCGCGTAATATTTCTCAGGAATGACCGTCCGGTTCCCGTTAACGACGCTCACCCTCATGCCCGCAAGGCCGGCAGCAGCACAGCAAAAAAGCGCGAGCGCCGATCTTCTCGTCCACAGGGTCTTCTTCATCGCGCTCACGACCTTTCCCGAACTTTCACAACGGCACCGTCGCGCATGCAGTAAACCCGATCGGCCAGTTCCTCGAGCACCTCTCCGTCATGGCTGGACAGAAGGACCTCACGACCCGTTGATGCCGCCATCGCCACAACGCGCTTGAGCATTTCAACGCCCGCTTCGTCGAGGGCATTCGTTGGCTCATCGAGAACAAGCAGCTTCGGCTTCTCCATAATTGCCGCAGCTATCCCCAGACGCTGCTTCATCCCAAGCGAGTATGCTCGGAACTTCTTTTTTTCGTCTGCATCGAGCCCCACGAGCCGCAGGGCAGAGCGAATGTCCTCGGGGGTGGCAACGCCCTTGATCTGAGCGATGAGCTTCAGATTGTCGTAGCCAGACAGATATCCCAAAAAGGAAGGCGCCTCGATCAACATCCCCAGACTCGGCGGGAACGAGATGTCCGCCCCAAGCCTTTGGCCATCGATAGAGATTTCGCCTTCGGTAGGCTTGATCAACCCGCAAACCGCTCGCATGAGCATGGTCTTACCCGAACCGTTTATCCCCTGAAGCCCGACCACAGTCCCAGGGTCAACCTCGATGGACACGTTGCGCAGGACATCGTTTTTACCCATGCGCTTCGATACGCCCCTTACGATCACACTCATATCTTGTCCCCCTTTTCTATAAGGTCGGCCCTTCGAAACCACAGTCCACCCAACGATAGGCATAACGACATAAGCCCAATTGATGACAAGACACTCGAGCCCGCCGCGATTCCCTCTTTGACAATTCCACCCCAGCGCAACAGCATCAAGGCGTTACCCAATAGCGCCCAATGTCGTGCATATGCCGAGCAGATCAGGTAGCTCATTAAAACCACAAACGAGACTGACGACCCAAGCACAAACCCAACCGCTGCCTGCGCAAACGCAAGCGCCTCAAAAGCAAATAAGAGACCTATGAAAAACGGCAGCGCATCTGCCTCGGCAGCTTTGAGAAACCACGGCGCCAAATTAGCCAGTTGAAGCGACTCACCATGAATGACCGCGCTGAACGAGGAGCTCACCACCAAGCTCCAAATCACAACAGAGCAAACCACCACGAGCAGTGAAAATGCCGTTACTGCCGCCACCAAGATAAAACGCGAGACCCACCAAAGGGTTCTTGCCCGGCATCGAACAAGCGCTTGCAAACCAAACCCGTGCAACGATTCGGTCGGATAGTCGAGTGTTGTATAGAGAATAAGCAGAATGAGAAATAGCCATCCTAGCGGAGGCACAAACATGACCCCGGGCCTAGGCTCAAACGGAGCAGATCCGGCAAACACGAGCGCAAGATTATCCGCAAACCCCAAGGTATCCGTTCTAACCCCATACACAGAAGACAATCCGTAGGCGTACACCAAGTTCGCAACGGTCACTGCCGCAATTGCAATAAAAGTGATGATGTTCTTCTTCAAAACGGTCCTCAGGTCCGCGGCGACCAGCCTAAACAGCATCAGACCACCTCGCGTCTTTTCCACGCCCCAGAAAAAGCCAACGAAGCAAGGGTCAATAATATGATTTCCGCAAAACCGGCTCGAATGTCTGGCCAGTTATTCAGCGATTCCGACCTGATGCTGTTGAGGATATTGCAGTTAAACCCCACACAAGCCATTACGCCGAAGATCCAGCCATTTGCAAAATGCCACGCAACCATTAGCAGATACGGGACAATTATCGCTTTGATTCTGCTACGAAACAAAATTGAGAAGCCAGTTACAGCCATGGATAAAGTCCCGAGCGTGACAGCATCGAACAGCGTGTATGCGAGCACATATGACAAAGGATGCGAATAAAATAGACCGGAGAAGTAGCTATGCAGGTAAAGTCCTACGTAAGTCGACTCATCGACCCGAGGAAGATACGCAGGAAAAAGCATCGAGACGATCAGGAAATTGACGAGCAGAGGAATGGCAGTCACTGTAAACGCGGAGAGGAAAGCAGACAGCATCTTTACGTTCACGTACGCCTTTCTGGAAACGCGCGTGCATATCTGCATGTCATAACCACTCAAACGCTCAAAGAGACACGACCAAGATCCAGCCAACATTGCAAGCAGGGGCAGTGCATAGAAAAACACCGACGCAGACAGTGGCGCGTTCGCGCTCACAACAATCCAGTTACCGAAGCTGCTTTCACGTGTTTGACCGAGATAATTTTCGGCTTGCACGCCAACGCCGTAACCAAAAGAAAGAAGGTTGTGGCGCTCTTTTTCCAAATTTGCCCACGGCTCCAGCGCGGCAGCTATTGCAACTGCGACCGCAATCAAGAGAGCAAGGATAAAAGCTGGACGTCTAATCGTTTTCGACAGTTCGTATCTTGCGAGCTTTTGGTTCATACGTCCTCCTCCCCCTTCCGACCCAGAAAGCCGGAAGGGAGCCATTTCAAACAACTATGCGGGAAGCTTGTGGAAATGCCCGACGCAGTCGGGGCTCCATACGCCAATAACAGTGCCGTAGCCAGACTCCGCCCATGCAGTCAGTCGCGCCGCAGATCGCCCGTTCTCACGGACGAGGTTATACATTTCCCACTGTCCCTTGTGATTCGAACGATACGTTCCCTGAGTACAATTCATGCTGCCGCTACCGCTTGTGTTATACGCACCGTCTGTATATAACCGAAGCGGATTTCCCGTATGGCCCTGGATATCCAGATAGAGCGATGAGGAATCATCCTTTTGACGGTAGCCAGTTGCACTCGTCCCGGCACATTGAAAACTAAATGCCTTATCGGCATTGTTCGTACAGGTCGTAATTCCCGTATCGGCGTTTTGAGTAATGCTGGAAACCTGAGAGGTGTCAAACTCCTCTTGTGCAAACGATGCAGCGGGAACCCCTAGGGACAGACCAGCTGCAATCACCAAGCCGACTCCGATTCGAGCAATAGCGCTCCTTGGCTTAATCATGGCCTTCTCCAATCAAAAGCGGTTAACAATGCGTCGACGCACGGCAACCTTCGCATGAATAGAGAAAGATGTCTGTAAACACCCGCTATTGAGTTGATTGCTCAGGCGTTTATACGTTATTTACCTGCGATAACAATAAAATTAGCTCCGCCTTATTCTTGATCTTCAACTGGCGGTAAGATGCAGACCGCAGCGCTTGCACCGTAGATGCAGCGTAACCGACATCCTCCGCAATGGCCTTTGTCGTTGCCCCCTCTGCCGTCATCAGCAAAATTTGCGACTGAACATCAGAAAGGGAGCGCGACGTAAGCAGGGCCAGCTGGCGCACGCGGGCCGTTTCGGTGGACCCGTTCGCCCGGTACTCCAAGACGGCCTTCTCGTCCTCAACCGAGCGGGCGAGCGCGATGTGCGTAACGAACATGGGCACAGACCAGCAAACAATCACCGTTGCCACGACGACATTGACAGCCGAACTTTGCCCCAACAACGACGCGAGGAACAACGGCTCGAAAACCGTCAGATCCTGCACCATATTGAGCAAGACAGCCCAAACAGGAGCCGTCGCCCCGAAGCAAAGCATCCATATCCCAAGCATTTTGCGCTGCGGACAGCTTCGCATCACTATATATGTGAGCAGCACCCCCGTCAGCACCGCAAGTCCATGGATTCGCCCCCTAGCGACCGCATAGATTAAGGCAACCATGCCCATTGGCACCAACGGCACGATAGCCCGAGCATGGGCATGCACCTTAAACGGACGCAGCCCAACAGCGAGCGAAGCCGTAGACGCCACGCCGCAAAACAGGACCGGCACAGCCATCAACGGAACGCGTATGCACATCAATGCCGCGATATAGATAAAAGACCATTCCACAGCAGATAGCACCGCCCATACGTACGGGCTTCCGAGCCAAATCGCTTCACCCGCTCTATCCAGCGCAGCGCCACGATTCGCTTTTCCACCCGCGTAGCGTAGCGACAGAAGCAGTCCGAGACCCAATGCGTAGCTTAAGAGGGAAAAGGCGACAGCCCGCGAAACACCGGACCCCCAATCGCTATCCGCCATTACCAAGGGCCCCGCCGCAAGGAGGATAAAGAATAATGTGAGCAGGTATCGAAACAGCCGGCGCGTTCGAGCTGATGCCACTATATCGTCAGCATGCCGCTGCGGTAGCTCATGCCCTACAGTATCGCCCTCACCCGCAAACAGCGCCACGAGCTCGCGTGAGCCCGCAACCGACGCCTTCCCGTATGCTCGGTGAAGCGTTGTTCTCACCGTCGATGGCTTCGTATCCGTCTCCTTGGCAATTTCCGCCGGCGTTTTCCCTTTGAGCAGCAGTCGAACAAACTGCTCTTCTCTAGGCGACAGGGCAGGGGAAAACACCCCCGCATCGAATGTGTCGGACGCACAGGCGATATCCGAATTGTTGTCCCGTTTCCCCCTTAGCAACATGCATACGAAGGCAGCAGCGATAACGGACCCCATCGCCAGCAATGCAATGACCACGGCATCGCTTGCGAAGTATGCCGCCTCAACAGCCGGAATAAGACCAATAGGAACTGCTACGAGCACAGAACAGGCAAACACGTCGCGCCGCCCATGGCCAAAGGCACGAGGGCGGCAAAACGGCGGGGCCACAGTCAATGCGAGATAGACCAACGGAATTAAAAGCGCAAGGCCAATTGACGCGGCCGTTACAGGGGGCATCCCCCATGGCTCGGGAACGACTCTCCATGAAACTCGACAGCAAAACAGCAGGCAAGACATGACGGCTATTGTTTCTGTAAAAATCGCGTCCTGCGGGTGACGAGTTTCCCTTTCGTCAGTCCGTGTCGACCTCTGCGTCAAAGGAGAGTCCGCCGTGCCCCAAATAACATATGAGAGAAGCAGCGACCCAACAAAGCACGAGACACACGAAACGCCATGTAACAACCAAATCGGTGCAAACACGATTGGAATAGAGTCTCCGCGAGCATAGAAAGCCAGGTCGGCCCATTCGGGAACCGTTGCAATAACACCAAGGAAAACACCGATGGCACCGAGATGCCTCGGCCTTCTCATTCCCCCCTTGCATAGCGCAGCACCATGAACAAACGCCGCGAGGCATGCGCCCAGGATAACGAGCCAGGTCATTGCACCTGACGCTAGGCCGATTGAAGATGAAAACCGGTGATAAGGGGTGACCGCCATTACGACAAGCGCAATGGCGCAGGCAAATGTAGCAGAACGGCGGGAAAAGAGCATACGGCCTCCATAGCGTGTCATTATATCGCTCGAGCCGCTCGTTTATCTCTGTTCTCACACCAGCCAGCATCAATGATTCAGGCGAACTCCAATCCGCGCCAGATCACGGTCCGGCTTTTGTTCGCAGTCCCCACATCAAAGCGGGATGCGGTTTCCTTTTGGACGCCGGTTCGGAAAGCGCATCCCGTTCCAGGGCAATATTCTGGGATGCAGTTTCCGCAGCCCACCCCATTTGGAAAGCGCATCCCATAATTTGGCTGAAAACTGGGGTGCGCTTTCCGAACGAGCCGAAACGGCCCGAATCGATCGGACCACCTCATCCCCGTTTCCTCGCCATCTGCCCGAGCGTGCTACACTAGCAGCATCTATGCCACCGCGAATGGCTCGGCCCCACGCCCGCCGCTCGCAAACGAACTTTAAACGCACGAGGGTTGGCCATGCCGCTTTTCTCGCAACATACCGCCCGGTTCTCGCCGGACGTTCCTTTGGAGGGCACCAGCTCTCGCGAGCTGCTCAAGCGGTACCAGCCGCTCGAGACACTTGCGACCGGCGGTTTTGGCTCCATCGAGATCTGCCGCGACACGCACCTGCGCCGCCGCGTCGCCATTAAACGCATCCCCCTTATCAACGGTGCTGGCATGCCCGCTAGCGACATCATGGATGTCCTGCGCGAGGCGCACACTGCCGCCATGCTTCAACATCCCAATATCGTGCAGGTCATCGACTTTACGCACGATACCGCCTATGCCTACCTGGTTATGGAATATGTCGACGGCATGTCGCTGGCCGAGTTTTTGCATCGCGTGGACGGCCATTCGCTCACCTTTGACGAGGCCGCGGCCATTGCCGATGCCCTGGGCCAGGCGCTCACCTTCGCCCACAGTAATGGCGTGCTCCACCTGGACATCAAGCCCGCCAACGTGCTCATCGACCACTCGGGCAATGTAAAGCTCACCGACTTTGGCATGGCGCGGCTGTCGTCCGCCGGTGGCTTTGGCGGCTCACGCGGCGGCACCATCGGCTACATGCCGCCCGAGCAGCTCGATATCGAGACCGGCACGGTCGACGAACGCGCTGATGTCTTTGCCCTCGCCTGTGTGATCTACGAGGGCCTGTGCGGCAGCGCTCCCTTTATGGCGGCCACGCCCGCCGACTCGCTCGGCCGTATCATCGGCGGCGCCACCTATCCCAGCGAGCTGATACCACACTTTCCCCCGGGAGCCGAGGCCGCGCTCATGAGCGCGCTCTCCCCCATGCCGCAGGACCGCCCCAACAGCATCGAGGCATTTTGCGACCAGCTCCTTGCCGGTCTGGGCAGCGTGCGCGAAGGCCGTCGCAGCCTGGAGCAAATGGTTGGCGAACTTTCGGATGACGAGCAGGAGCTCGACGATATCGAGCCGTCGCACTACGAGGACGACACCATCGAAGTCGACCCCGCACTCGGCTGGGCAGGCACGCGCTGGAGCCATGCGCGCGACTACGCCATGCACGCTATCTCGGCGCTAACGTGCGGCGCCTTTAGCTTTTTGCTGATGCAGACGGCCGGCGTCGCGGCGCTTCCCGGCCTGGTCATTGCGGCTATCGCGATCGGAGCGGCGGCCGGCCTGGCCCCCCAGATTGGCTCGGCCATCTCGGCTGTGGGCTTTTTGGTGCTCATGGCAAACGCCACCATGCAGGCACAGGGCGTCCTGTCGATGTTGCCCGTCGCGGTGATCTTTGCCGCCGCCATGTCCGGTTGGTGGATCGCCTGGGGTCGCACCGAGGCTGCCGCGAGCGCCGCACTCACCTGTGCACTCGCGCTTGGCTGTCTGACCGGCAATACCTTCCTGGCAGCTGGGGTCACCGCCGGCGTCGCGTCATTTTGGCTCGGCCCGGCAAGCGCCGCCGCGGCAACGGGCATGGGCGCACTTTTTGCCCGTCTGGCCACGGTCGCGCTTTCAGCCGGAGGCGTGCTGGGGCTCGGTAACGTTGCCGCAGCGCTGGGAGACCCACTCCTTTGGGCTGCCTTTGTGCTGGTAGCGGCAACTGCCGCGGCGTCATCTGCGCTGCTCAACGCCCATGCCAAGCGTGCCGATCAGGGCTCAAACCTTGCCGTAATCGCCGCCATCGCTGTCGCCGGCATCGGCTGCGCAGCGGCGTCCTGTCTTGCACACCATATGGAAATTGCCAGCCTTGCAGCCGCGGTCGTCGCCAAGGCGGCGGTTGCGGGAACCCTATCCTCTATAATCGTTGGGATATGCCTATATTTGCTCGGATACCAAAGAACCTATACGGAGAGTGATCTTTCGTGAACTTCCTGAACATCTTCGAGGACCACGTGGCCGGCATCTTCGGTGCCACCCGTGCCCCGTTCTCCTTTAAGAAGCTTGCCAAGCAGGCCGCTCGCGACATGGAGGATCAGACTCTGGTGATCAACGGCGTCAACACGGCGCCGGCACTCTATACCATCCTGATCGCCGCCGACGACGATCCCATGCTCGCCCCGTTCTACCCCGAGCTTTCGCGCGAGGTCCGCGAGTTTGTGAAGGCGCAGGCCGAAAAGCGCCGCTATGTCTTTGTCGGCGAGCCCCTCGTGCGCTTTATGATCGATCCGCAGCTGCGCGCCGGCAAGTTCTCGGTCTTTGCCGAGAACGTCGATGCCCCCACGCTCGGCCGCCTGTACGAAGAAGAGCGCGCCTATCAAAACGGTCTGGGCCAAAACAACTCCGCGGCAAGCCGTGCCGCCAGCGCCCCGCGCGCCGGCCAGCAGCAGTTTGCTGCCCCGCAGCAGCAGCGCCCCGCCGCCATGCCCCAGCAGCAGCCGACGCCTCGCGCCGCCGCTCCCGACCCGCTTGCCGTAGCAGATCCCTTCGCGCCTAGCGTCCCCGACCCCGCCGCTCCTATCCCGGTGCCGCAGACCGTCTCGCGCGACGCGCTTGCCGGCATGGGCGGAGCCGCCGCGACCGGTGCCGCCGTGGGCCTAGGCGCCGCAGCCGGCATCGCCTCCAACATGGCAAGCACTCGCGCCCCGCAGCGCCCGCTCGCCCAGCTCGTCGACGTCGTGAGCGGCGAGAGCCATAGCATCACCTCCGCACAGGTGACTATCGGTCGCGAGCGCTCAGTTTCCGACATTGCCCTGCGCGACCCCAACGTGTCGCGCCGCCACGCCCAGCTCACCTTTACGGGCTCGGATTGGTCGATCGAGGACCTCAATTCCACCAACGGCACGCTCGTCAACAACCGCCGCATTACGCGCTGCCCGCTGCGCAACGGCGATCTGCTGACGTTTGGCCTGAGCACCTTTGAATTTAGGGGATAGTCGCTTATGAACATCGATATCGTCCTTTTTGCAGGCCGCATCGTCCTGGTCGCCCTGCTCTATATCTTCCTGTTCGCCGTCATGAAGACCGGCGTGGGACTTGTGCGCGGACAGCGCCGCGACTCGGCTATCTGGACGATCGATGTGGACAAGGGTCCGCGCGGTATCCGCGGCATCCACGTAGACATGCTCGGCCCCGTCATCGTCGGTCGCTCGCCGTCTTCGGACATCTGCATCAACGAACCATTCGTCTCGGCCTCGCATGCGCGCTTTTCGCTGCAGGGCCCGGCGCTCATCATCGAGGACCTCAACTCGCTTAACGGCACGCTCGTCAACGGCCGCCAGCTCGTGGAGCCCGCGACGCTGCGTGAGGGCGACGAAGTCCAGATTGGCGACGTGGTCATGAAGGTGAACCGTCGATGATCGACGAGGAGAACAAGTCCGCAACTATGACCGAGGCACCGGCCGCCGCCACAGCTGCGCCGGCCCACGCCGCTCCGGCGGGCTCCGCACCCGTGGAGCCCGAGGACACCGTGTTCTCCCTGCCTCTTTCGCATGTAACGCATGATATTTCTGATCTCGCCGATAACGAAGACGAAGAGGATGCCGTAGCGGCGCCCATCGGCGCACATGCTGCGGAACATCCCACAGCGCCCGAAGCAACCCCGGCGCCGGCTCACTTTGCAGAGCCCGTCGCCGCGGCAATCAACGAGAGTGCTGCGGTGTTTGCGGCACCCGAGCCCGCCGCGCCGGCGTTTCCCATAGCCCCGGCATCCGAGGTTGCGCCCGCGTCTACGCCGGCGCCCGAGCCTATAGACGTCAGCCCGCAAGACGACGAGTCGACCGCCCGCGTGTCCGAGGAGCCCGGCTCTCCGGACACCGGCGATTCCGAATCAAACGCCGAGACCGACACCGTCTCTCCCGGTGACACAGCCGAGATCGACGTTGCCGCCGTTGAGGCCAAGCTCAAAGACCCCGGCTCGACCATGAGCTTTGAGCCCCTGACCGAGGAGCGCATCGAGACCGACTCGACCTATGATGCCGGCACCACCACGCAACTCATGTGGGGCGCCCGCTCCGACGTTGGCTGCGTACGCCCGCACAATGAGGATTCCTACCTGGTGCAGTCGCCGCTCTTTTGCGTATGCGACGGCATGGGTGGTCACGCTGCCGGCGAGGTAGCCTCTTCCATCGCCGTTGAGACTATTGCCAAGACGGCCCCGCAGTCCGCCGACGCCGCACGCCTGGCGGCAGCCGTCGAGGCCGCCAACGCCGCCGTAATCGAGGCGGCCCTGAACGGCCTGGGCAAGCCCGGCATGGGCTGCACAGCCACTTGCGCCTATATCGAAAACGACACGCTCGCCATCGCCCACGTGGGTGACTCTCGCGCCTACCTGCTCCACGAGGGCACGCTCATCCGCGTGACCCGCGACCATTCCTACGTGGAGGAGCTCGTGGACGCCGGCGAGATTACGGCAGACGAGGCTCGCGTCCACCCCAACCGCTCGGTCATCACCCGCGCGCTGGGCTCGGACCCCGCCATGTATGCCGACCACTTCACTCTGCATATCGAGGAAGGCGACCGCCTGATCCTGTGCTCCGACGGCCTTTCGAGCATGATTCCCGATAGCGATATCGAGAACATCGCCACGCAGTCCTCAACCGCGCAAATCTGCGTCGACAACCTAGTGGACGCGGCGCTTGCCGCCGGCGGCCACGACAACGTGACCGTAGTAGTCGTTGACCTGGTTGACGATGGCGTTATGCGCGAGGCGCAGCGCGTGCGTCGCCGCAACATTACTATCGCCGCCATTCTGGCCCTCGTCTTTGTGCTGGCAGCTGGCATCTGGGCCTACACGGGTGTCACCGGCTCGTACTACCTGGGTACCTACCAGGGCAATGTCGCCGTCTGGCGCGGCCTGCCCGGCAAGCCGCTCGGACTCAAGCTCCACTGGCTCGAAAGCGAAACCAGCATCAAGCTATCCGACCTGCCCGAAGACACGCAAAACCGCCTCAAGGCGGGCATTCCGCAAACAAGTGTCGACGATGCGCAGGACACGATATCCAAGTACCGCCACCAGATCGACGAGGAGCAGACCCGCCAGGTAATCGACGCGCAAACGATTCGCGACAACACCAATCAGGGATCGACCTCCGAATCAGATTCCGAGAAAACCGCCGAACAGTCCGCCGAGGCCGAAGCCTCCGATAAGAATTAGAAAGGGAGTGCCGCTTATGAGTCGCCGCAACACCGAGCTGCTCTTGCTCATCGCCTCGGCGTTCCCCGTCATCCTGCTGTATGCGATGTACGTGCTCACCGCGGGCGCTGCCATCTCCTTTGAGACGCTCGCCGTACCGATCGGCCTCTTTGCCGCCTTTGCCGCGGCCCACATTGCCGTGCGCATCTTGGCGCCCGGTGCCGACCCCGCCATCCTGCCCATTGTCTTTGTGCTTTCGGGCATCGGCATCACGTTCGTGACGCGTCTCGCCCCCGCTCTCGCCATCTCACAGCTCATCATCCTGTTTGTCTCGGTGGCCCTGATGGTGGGAACGCTCGCACTGGTCAAAAACCTCGACGTGGTCATGCGCTACAAGTACACCTTTGGCATTATCGGCATCATCCTGCTGATGCTGCCCATCTTTATCGGCACCACGATCTCGGGCTCCAAGCTCTGGATTCGCATCGCGGGCTTTACCATCCAGCCCGGCGAGTTCGCCAAGGTCTTTATCGTGCTGTTCCTGGCCGGATACCTGGCCGAGAACCGCGAGCTGCTCTCCATCTCCAACCGCAAGATCTTAGGTCTTAAGATCCCTCGCCTGCGACTGCTGCTGCCGCTGTTTGCCGTGTGGGGTGTGTGCCTGCTCGTCGTCGTCTTCGAACGCGATCTGGGTTCGGCCGTGCTGTTCTACACCATCTTCTTGCTGATGCTCTACGTTGCCACGGGTCGATTCTCGTATGTCGTTATCGGCCTTGCGCTCTTGGCCGTCGGCGCCGTGGGCGCCTACAAGTTCCTGTCGCACGTTCAGGTGCGCTTCCAAGTTTGGGTCGATCCGTTTAAGGACGCCCAGGGCCAGGGCTACCAGATCGTCCAGTCGCTCTTCTCGCTTGCCGATGGCGGTCTGGTCGGTGTTGGTATCGGCAACGGCATGGCCAACAACATCCCTGTCGTCGAGTCCGACTTTATCTTCTCTGCCATCGGCGAGGAGATGGGCCTTTTGGGCGGCGGCGCCGTGCTCATCCTGTTTATGCTCTTTGCCGTGCGTGGCCTCACCACGGCTGCCCGCGCTAAATCCGACCTCGCCGCCTTTAGCGCCACGGGCCTTACGGCCGCCATCAGCTTCCAGGCCTTTTTGATCGTGGGCGGCGTTACCCGCCTGATACCGCTGACCGGCGTCACCCTGCCCTTTATGAGCCAGGGCGGTTCCTCGCTGCTGGCAAGCTTTATCATCGTCGCGCTCCTGCTGCGCGCCGGTGACGAAGCGACCGGACGCGAGGCCGAGCTTACCGGCACCGGCACCATGACCGCCATCACCGATGATCAGGTCGCATCCGCCGCCGCCCCGACGGGCACGCGCTTTGCCACCTCGTCTTCCTACGGCAGCGGCAGCCATTCCGTCGGCTCGCGCATGCGCCGTCGCCTGCTCGACACGCCTGAATCCGGTGTGCTCGGCCGCGTGGCGCTCGCCAACCGTCTAACCCGTGCGGTGCTCGCCTTTACGGCGCTGTTCGCCATCCTTATCGGCAACCTCACCTATGTCCAGGTCATCAAGGCCAAGGACTATCAGGATATGCCGACCAACAACCACACTATTGCCCGCTCCAAGTACATCCAGCGCGGTTCCATCATCACGTCCGACGGCGTGACGCTGGCCGAGTCGCTGCAGCAGGAGGACGGCACCTACGTACGCTCCTACCCCAACGGCAACCTGGCAGCGCACGTGGTTGGCTACGTGAGCCAGCAGTATGGCACCACCGCCATCGAGAGTGTCATGAACGACACGCTCACCGGCTCTAAGGATTACTCCAGCTGGAACAACGCCATCGCGTCGCTCGCGGGGCAGACCCAGCCGGGCAATACCGCCAAGCTCACCATCGACTCGCGCATCCAGACGGCTGCCGAGCAGGCGCTCAAGGGCTTTAAGGGCGCTGTGGTGGTCATGGATCCGCGCACCGGTGCGGTCCTTGCGTGCGCGAGCTCGCCCACCTACGACAACACCAACATCGATGCGCTGCTCCAGTCGGGCGGCGGTGAGGACGGCTCCATGTACAACCGTGCCATGGACGCACTGTACACCCCGGGCTCGACCTTTAAGGTCGTCACGCTCTCCGCGGCACTCGAAACCGGCACCGCCAGCCTTACCAGCACGTACCAGGCGCCCGGCTCCATGGACATCGGCAACGCGCCGGTCACCAACTATGCCAACGAAAGCTACGGCACCATCAGCCTGCAGCAGGCCTTCGCCGTGTCGTCCAACGTCGTCTTTGGCCAGGTGGCCAACGAGATTGGCGCCAGCTCGCTCGTCCAGTTTGCCAACGCCTTTGGCTACGGCCAAAAGCTCGGCCAAGATCTGACCTCCGCCGCCTCCATCATGGCCGACCCGTCGCTTATGACCGAGTGGGAGACCGCTTGGGCAGGCGCCGGCCAGCCCGTCGGCATGGACCACACGCCTGGCCCGCAGACCACCGTTATGCAGAGTTGCGTGATCGCCGCCGCTATCGCCAACAGCGGCGTGGTCATGGACCCGTTCTTTGTGTCCCAGATACTCGCCCCGGACGGAACCGTGGTTAAGACCACGCAGTCCCGCTCTCTGGGCCAGGCTGTCAGCTCTGCCACGGCCGACCAGGTCAAGCAGGCCATGCTCGCCGTCGTCCAGTCCGGTACCGGCACCGATGCCCAGATTCCGGGCGTCAAGGTTGCCGGCAAGACCGGTTCGCCCGAGACCGGCGGCACCAACGTCAACTCTACGTTTGTTGGCTTTGCACCTTACGATTCACCCACGGTTGCCATCTCGGTGGCCCTGGAGGATTACGACAAACACGACGTCAAGGCGGCTAAGATTGCCGGTATCGTCCTGACCGCGGCGCTCGCCGCACAGGGGGCGTGATGCCCGTGATCAAAGCGGATACTTGGGACGCGCCACGGCCGATGAGCTAGCGGCTACGCGCCACACGGCCCCAGCGGCCACACATTTGGTACTACACACATCGTTGAGCGAATAGTTATGTTAGGAGCAGGAATGGAACAGAGGGTCCTCGGGGGAAGATACCTCCTCAAGGATAAGGTGGGAACGGGCGGTATGGCGACCGTCTACCGCGCACAGGATCAGGTCCTCGACCGCACGGTTGCCGTCAAGATCATGCTGCCGCAGTATGCCGGCGACGCCACCTTCGCCGCTCGCTTTAAGCAGGAAGCCCAGGCAGCTGCCGGCCTGTCCTCCCCCTATATCGTGGGCGTCTACGACTGGGGCAAGGACGGCGACACCTATTACATCGTCATGGAGTACCTGCGCGGTACCGACCTTAAGAGCGGCATCAAGAGCCACGGCGCCCTCGATCCCAAGAAGGTCGCGCAGATCGGCTCGCAGATCAGCTCCGCGCTTTCGGTCGCACACAAGCACGAGATCATCCACCGCGACATTAAGCCGCAAAACATCATGGTGCTGCCCGACGGCAACATCAAGGTAATGGATTTTGGCATCGCACGCGCCAAGAACAGTCATCTCACGCAGGACAACAATGTGCTGGGCACCGCCCACTATGTAAGCCCCGAGCAGACCCGCGGCCAGGACCTCGGTCCCACCTCGGATATCTACTCGCTGGGTGTCGTCATGTACGAGTGCGCCACCGGCCGCGTACCCTTTGACGGCGATGACGCCATCTCGGTCGCGCTCAAGCAGGTCAACGAGCTCCCCATCCCGCCGAGCCAGATCAACTCCGGCGTCGATGCCGACCTGGAGCGCATCATCCTCAAGTGCATGGAGAAGGACCCGGCAAACCGCTTCCAGACAGCCGACGAGCTGCGTCAGGTGCTCAACAGCTATCTGTCCGGCCGTGCTGTCAACGTCTCGGAGCCCACGCGCGTCATCGGTGCCGCCGGCGACTTGGGTGCCACCAAGACCCGCGAGCTTTCCGACTCAACGCGCGCTATGGTTCGTCCCGTCTCGGGCGTGAGCGGTCAGAATACCGCCCGCAGTGCTGCCTCGGGCTCCACGGGCTCCTACGAGGCTGAGAAGCCTAAGTCCAACAAGAACAAGATCATCGCCGCCGTGATTGCCGCCGTCGCCGTGATTGGCATTGTAGTGGCCTTTGCCACGGGCATGTTCAGTGGCGAACAGGTCACGGTGCCCGACGTGCTGGGCAAGGACCAGGAAACCGCTATTGAGCTGATCAAGAAAGCCGGCCTTGAGGTTGGCTCCGTCGACCAGAGCTACAACGACGATGTCGACGAGGGAAAGGTCGCCGAGCAGACCCCCAACGGCAACACCAAGAAGGCCAAGGGCACGAGGGTGAACCTGGTAATCTCCAAGGGCCCTAAGCCCTCCGAGAAGGTTGAGGTTCCGCAGCTCATCGGCCTGACCAAGGACCAAGCCGAGGCCGCACTGGCAAGTGTGGGCCTGAAGGGCAGCGCTTCGGAAGAAGCCAACGAGGCCGAAGAGGGCCAGGTCTTTGAACAGAGCACTGCTGCCGGCAAGGAGGTCGAGAAGGGCACAACCATCTCCTACAAGGTCTCCAGCGGCCCGGACACCACCTCGGTGCCCGATCTGACCGACATGACCGAGGCCCAGGCACGCAACGCTCTCGACATGGCTGGCTTTGGCGTCGACGTGAGCTACCAGGAAAACGACTCGGTTACCGAGGGTACCGTAATTAGCTGGAACCCCAGCGGCAAGCAGAAGCCCGGTGCCACGATCACCGTCGTCATCGCCAAGAAGTCCGGCAAGGCCAGCGTCCCGGGCAACCTGTACGGCAAGAGTATCTCCGCCGCCGTCACCGCGCTCAACAACGCCGGTTTCTACAACATCAGCTTCTGTGACCAGAACGGCAACCCTGTGAGCGGCAACGAGAATGCCACCGTTACGGGCGTCTCCCCCACCGGTAAGCAATCCACCGACAGCACGATTACGCTGACGGTCGCACTTTCTAGCTCGGGTTCGGGTTCAGGCACGAGCACGGGCGACGATTCCGGTACGACCAACTAGTCGCAACCCAACCGCTCATTACGGCTCTCGCCGCAAACATATTCGCTCACAGGCGCCCGCTTGCTCCCCCAGCAAGCGGGCGCTTCGTTTTTGACATGGCATGAACCAGAAGAGCCCGGCACCGTGGTGGTACCGGGCTCGATCAATCTCTGGTGCCCCCGGGCGAATTCAACCCCCCCCGCGGGAAATTGGTGACGCGGGTGTCGACGGTCCGAATCCTGCCCTTAGACCAGAAGAGCCCGGCACCGTAGCGGTACCGGGCTCGATATTCCTCTGGTGCCCCCGGGCGGATTCGAACCGTCGACACCCGCTTTAGGAGAGCGGTGCTCTATCCCCTGAGCTACGGAGGCATGTTGTACTAGTGTAGCAGATTTGCGCCACTACCATGCAGCGCATAGCCACTCTTCGAGATAGTCGTCTGCGACGTTCTTTAATGACTAGTCGTTTAAGAACGTCCCAGGCGACTAGTCGCCTTTATGGAAGAGGCTTTTGATGACGGAGGGGATGCTCTTGGCGCCCTTGGCCGTCACATCGATAAAGTCGGGCGAACGAACGAGCTTGTCCTCGTCAATGTACTTACGCACCGCGCGAAGCGTTTCCTTGTCATTGCGCGTCGAAAACGTAAAGTGGCCATTCTCTTTGGTAAAGATGGCAAAACGCGTAATCTTCTTGGTGCCGCGCAAAACCTCGGCGGCAATATAGTCGACCTCGTCCCACGGGATTTGGATATAATCCTCGGGATTACGCTCGTTATAGTACTCAAACGCCTTATTGCCCACCATCACGTTACCGTGACTGGTAAGCCCCATCAGGCAGGTTGCCGGCGTTGCCAGATCGACCGTGCTGTTCTGAGATTGCGCCATACGCGCCTCGCCCTCCAATAAAAACAATCGGACCGCATCCAGTGTACCCACCGGGTGCGGTCCGTTTCAATGGCTCAAAAGCCCTTGCCTAGCAACTCTCGGTCTTAAGCCGAAGCGTGCTTACATGAAGCCGCAGACGCGACCGATGATGCCGACGGCGAAGAGAGCCAGGATGATGACGATCGGGCTGACCTTCTTCTTGAGGAGCTTGCAGACCAGAAGGGTCAGGCACACGGCGGCAAGGCCGGGGATGAGCTGATCGAGGTTGGCCTGAAGCGTGGTGACCTTCACCGGGTCGAGTGCGTTGGCACCGACAGAGCTGTACATCGTCAATGCCTGCTTGATGCCCTCAGAACCGGCGGGCAGGTTGGCCCAGTCGATATAGGCGCCAGCGGACTGCGTGACCTTGGAGACGACCGGGGTGAAGGAGATGGACACCCAGCGCTCGACCAGGGCGCCGATGATGAACATACCCAGGATGGAAGCACCCTCGGTGACCTTGCCCATCAGACCGCCGGAGAGGTCCTTGGCGATGGAGGAGCCGACCTTGTAGCCAAACTCCTGCGTGTACCACAGGAAGGCGTAACGGATGATGTTCCACGCGAAGAAGAACAGCAGCGGACCGGCGATGCTGCCGGACAGGGCCAGGGAAGCGCCCAGTGCGCCCAGAATCGGGCGAAGGGTGAACCAGAAGGCGGGGTCGCCGACGCCGGCGAGCGGGCCCATCATACCGACCTTGACGCCCTGAATGGCGACGTCGTCAATCGGAGCACCGTTGGCGCGCTCCTCCTCGAGGGCGAGGGTAACGCCAATGACGGGGGCGGAAACATAGGGGTGGGTGTTATAGAACTCCAGGTGGCGCTTAAGAGCGGCAATCTGGTCATCCTTGCTGGTGTAGAGCTTCTTGATCGCAGGGATCATTGCGAAGCACCAGCCGCCGTTCTGCATACGCTCGTAGTTCCACGAGCCCTGAAGGAACTGATGACGGAAGCAAACCTTCTTACGGTCAGCCTTGGTGAGCTGAATCTTGTTCTCTGCCATATGTATCACTCCCCTCCTACTCGTAATCGTTCAGAATGTCGCCGAGCGGGTCACCGGAGCCACCGCCCATGCCGCCACCCTGCTTGGCCAGATCCTTAAGGCCAAGGTAGATGAGGGCAAGGGAGATGCCGATGAGGCCAAGGGCGATCAGCGTGAGCTGAGGGATGGCAGCAAGGACAAAGCCGAGGATGAAGAACGGCCAGGTCTCCTTGGTGGCCATCATGTTGATGACCATGGCGTAACCGACGGAAGCGACCATGCCGCCGCCGACAGCCATGCCGCCGGACAGCCAATCGGGCATAGCGTTAAGCGCGTTGGTAACGGCCTCGGCCGGGATGATGCACAGAAGTACTGCCGGGATGGCGATACGAACACCCTGCATGAGGATGCCGGCGTACTGCCAACGCTCGATGCCGGCGAAGTCGCCCTTCTCGGCGCAGGCGTCCATGCCGTGAACCATAGCGGTAGCCAGGGTACGGCAGATCATGGTCAGGAACAGGCCAGCGACCGACAGCGGGACGGCGACGGCGATGGCGGCGGTAACGGCCTTGGCCGAATCGGTGGCGCCACCGTTAAGGGCGAGCACCATGATGATGGAAGATGCGACCGAGGCCAGAGCGGCGTCAGGCGCGACGGCGGCGCCGACGTTAGCCCAGCCAAGGGCCATCATCTGGAGCGAACCGCCCAGGAGGATGCCCTCCTGAAGGTGACCGGTTACGAGACCGATAAGCGTGCATGCCACGAGCGGCTGATGGAACTGGAACTCATCCAGAATGCCTTCCATACCGGCAAGCAACGCGACAATCGCAACGAGCAGAATAGTGATTGCAGACATGTATCGGACCCTCCTTTACTATGCTTGAGCGGCCAGTTCGGCCTTAGCTTTCTTCAACATGGCGTCGAGATCCTCGGAGGCATCCGAAGGAACCTTGCGGACCTCGAACTTGACGCCCTTGGCCTTGAGAGCCTCGATGGTCTTGACATCGTCATCGCCCATAGCGACAGCGTTGGTGACGACGACCTTGCCCTTGGAGTGGGCCATGGAACCGATGTTGGCTTCCTTGATGTCGACGCCGGCCTCGATGGCCCTGAGCAGATCCTGCGGGTTCTCGAACAGCAGCATGGCCTTGGTGTCACCAAAGCGCGTGTCCTTGACGACCTCGGCCATCTTCTTGATGGGCACGACGTTGGCGTGGACTCCCGGAGGGGCAGCCTGCTCGATCATGGTCTTGCGGAGCTCGTCGTGAGCAACGCCGTCGGAGACCACGATGATGCGGTTGGGGTTGATCTGCTTGGTCCACGTGGTGGCCACCTGACCATGCAGCAGACGCGTGTCGATACGGACGTGGGCGATCTTGATGTGCCCGTCGCCGATCACCGTTCCCGGAGGAATGGCACCCGCAGGAGCAGCGGCGGCCGCAGCCGGCTTCTTCTCCTCGGGCTCCAGAGACTCGGGCTTGACGCGCACGCCGGCCTTAGCCTCAGTCACGAGATGTTTTGCGATCGCATGTGCAGTGTTCTTTGCGTCAAAGCGCTGCGAATATGCCTCGATGAGCATAGGCAGGTTGACACCGGTGACGATAGCCCAGGAATCATGGCCCTCGATGAGACCGCTGATCTGGTTGAAGGGCGTGCCGCCCCACAGATCAACGAGGAAGAGCACCTGCTCCTGGTCCTCGAAGGAAGCGACTGCTTCCTCGACCTTGGCTCGGAAGTCGTCGGGGCCCATGCTCGGCTCGAGCGAGACCACGGCTACAGACGGCTGATCGCCAAAGACCATCGAGCCCGTCTGCTTGATTCCAGCCGCCAAGTCACCATGGCTAGCAAGAACAATACTTACCATCACATAACCTCCTTTTTGTCTACGTAATTCCTACACGACAATAAAGGAGTATACCTGTTCGCCTTGTGGATTTATAGCTAAATTCGCAAACGGTTGCATTATTTGTTTAAACGTCTAAGTTTGTTACAAATTGATTACGTTGCTGATTTACAGCTCATTGCCTACTAAAACGTGATTTCCCAATTACTTTCACAGATATATACAGACACTCTGTTCATTAACGCCGCTTTTAGGTTAATCCCAATGCGCCTGCGTGCCGCTATTTTGTTTAAACAGACATAACTTGACTAATTGTATAACTTATGCTCTAGCGCAAGTAGTCGTTGGGGACGTTCTTAAACGACTAGTCAAACAAGAACGTCCCCAACGACTAGGGGCTAGACGATGTGGAGAGGGTTAGCGGCGTCGACGGCGTCGGGGGCGTCAGAAGGGCCGCCGGGGGCAGCGTCTGCCGGATCCTCGTCGGGGGTCTCAATCTGCTTGATCATGACCTCTTGGCCCTGGAGCAAATAGGTATCGCCACTGCCGCAATGGGGGCAGGTCTTGCCGTGCTCGACTGTCGCATAGTCGCGGCCGCACGCCTCACAATGCGTCACGGCCTCGACGGGCTCCACGATAAGCTCCGCGCCCTGCGTGATGGACTTTTTATCTGCCGCCCAGCGCCAAGCGTCGAGCAGCAAGTCGGGAACGACGCCCGAGACCTCGCCCAGCAGCAGCGTGACGCTCGAAACGCGACGCACGCCATTGGCGCGCGCCACGTTCTCAACATCGCGAATAATGTGATAAACGATTCCCAATTCATGCAAGGTAGAAACCTTTCAACAACGGTTGATGCGATGCAAACTCAAAGCAAGGGGACGGCGAAATCTAGTCTGCGCCGTCCCCTTACCCGCCATGGTTACCTATTTACGACCGAACTTGATTTTGATTGCACGCTTTAAAGCATACTTGCCAAGGCTCGGGAGCTTTTGCTCGTATTTGACCATCGTGGAGCACTCGGGGCGATCGCGATCCAGATGGATGGCATCGAACGCGCACTTGGTGGTGCACAGGCCGCAGCCGATGCACTTGTTGGGGTCGACGATTGAGGCACCGCAGCCAAGGCAACGGGCGGTCTCGGCGCGCACCTGCTCTTCGGTAAAGGTCTCGACGTACTCGCTGAAGGGCGCGGCCTTCTCGCGCTCGTGGTCCACGTGGGCAACCTCGCGGCTCGCGTTGTCGTAGCTCTCGATCACGACATCGTCGCGGTCAAGCGCGGTGTAGCGGCGCTGGTTGCGGCCGATGGTGAGCGTGGACCCCGGCTGCACAAAGCGATGGATGGACACGGCGGCCTCGTGACCGGCGGCGATGGCATCGATGGCAAAGCTCGGACCGGTATAGACGTCGCCGCCCACAAAGATGTCGGGTTCGGCGGTCTGGTAGGTCTGGGGATCGGCAAGGGCGCCCTGACCACGGCCAAGCTCCACCTTGGAGCCAGCCAGCAGGTCGCCCCACACGATGGACTGGCCGATGGACATGACCACGCGGTCGGCATCGACGCGGCGCAGGTCGTTCTCGTCGTACTCGGGCGCAAAACGGCCCTCGTCATCGTAGACGCGCGTGCAGCGCTTAAAGGTGATGCCGCACACACGGCCGGCCTCGTCCAGATGGACCTCCTTGGGGCCCCAACCGCAACTGATGTGTGCGCCGTCCTCGATGGCCTCGCGACGCTCTTCCTCGCTGGCGGGCATCTGCGCCTCGCTCTCCAGGCAGAACATCTCAACGTGCTCGGAACCCAGACGGCAGGCGTTGCGGGCAACGTCGATGGCCACGTTGCCGCCGCCCACCACGATGGTGCGGCCGGGCAGCGCATCGATCTTGCCGCTGTTGACCTCGCGCAAAAAGTCGACGGCCACGGTCACGTCCTCGGCGTCCTCGCCCGGAATACCGGCAAGGCGGCCGCCCTGGCAGCCTATAGCCACGTAGAAGGCCTTAAAGCCCTGCGCGCGCAACTCGTCGAGCGTCACGTCGCGACCGACCTCCACGCCATAGCGGAACTCGGCACCCATCAGGCGAATGACCTCGACCTCGGCCTCGATAACGTCCTTCTGCAGCTTAAAGCTAGGAATGCCATAGGTGAGCATGCCGCCCGGGCGCTCGTTTTTCTCGAACACGACGGGCTTGTAGCCCTTCTCGGCCAGGTAGAAAGCGCAGGACAGGCCGGCCGGACCGGCACCGATGATAGCGATCTTCTGGTCGAAGCCGCCGGCACGCGTCGGGGTCACCACAGGTGGGACATAGCGGGTCGCGGCATCCAGATCGCGCTGGGCGATGAACTTCTTGACCTCGTCGATAGCCACGGCGGCGTCCACACGACCGCGGGTGCAGGCATCCTCACAGCGGCGGTTGCACACACGGCCGCAGATAGCGGGCAGCGGGTTCTCGCGCTTGATGAGCGCGAGCGCCTCGTCATAGCGACCCTGCGCCGCGAGCTTCAAATAGCCCTGAACGGCAACGTGCGCGGGGCAGGCCGTCTTGCAGGGAGCGGTGCCGGACTCATGCGTCTCGATGCGGTTGTCGTTGCGGTAGTTGGGCGACCACTTGGTGTGGTCCCACTTGGTGGCATCGGGCAGCTCCTGGCGCGGATACTCGGGCACCTGTCCGCCGGCCTTTTTGCTGCAGAGCTTCTGGCCGAGCTTGGCTGCACCAGCCGGGCACACCTCAACGCAGCGACCGCAGGCCACGCACTTGTCCTTCTCGACCTTGGCGACATAGGCCGAGCGCGACAGGTTGGGTGTGTTGAACAGCTGCGAGGTGCGCAGGGCGTAGCACACGTTGACGTTGCAGTTGCAGATGGCGAAGATCTTGTTCTCGCCGTCGATGTTGGTGATCTGGTGCACAAAGCCGTTGTCCTCGGCCTGGCGCAGGATGTCGTAGACCTCCTCGCGGGTCACGTAATGACCGCGGTCGGTCTCGACCACGTAGTCGGCCATATCGCCCACGGCGATGCACCAATCGGCCGGGTCGTCGGCGCAGCCCTCTCCCATCACGCGACGGCTCGCGCGGCAGCTGCAGGTGCTGGCGGCATATTTACCCTCGTATTTGTCGAGCCAATGCTCGATATGCTCGATCGGCACCGACGTGCTCGCAGCATCGATGGCCTTCTCGACCGGAATGACATGCATGCCGATGCCGGCACCACCGGGCGGCACCATCGGCGTGGCCTTGGACAGCGGTCCCTTGGACGCCTGCTCAAAGAACTTGGCATAGACCGGGTGTTCCTCGAGCTGGCTCACGCGCATGTTGAGGAACTCGGCAGAGCCCGGCACCAGCATGGGCAGCACCCACTGCTTGGCGCGCTCGGGGTTTTCCCAGTTGTACTCGAGCAGGCCCGTGTAGCTCATGTCGTCGAGCATCTTCTCGATATCGGCCTCGGGCATGCCGGTGAGCTTGACCATCTCGGGCAGCGTATAGGGACGGCGCATCTTCATCTTGCAGAGCACTTCGGCCTGCTCGTCGGTTGCGGCCTCGGCAAACGACCAGTACTCGTAGCCCAGCAGCTCGTCGCGATGCAGCAGACGGTTGGTGCAGTGCTCGCACAGCTTGACGATTGCCTCGCGCGGATGCTCCGGCAGCGGCGGCACGAACTCCGAACCGATGTCGGGCTCGGTGTAGCTAATCCCCGGTCCGTTGAGAATCATGGTTGTCCCTTCTCTTGCCGCAGCCTGGCAGGCACGCAGCGCCCCTCTTTTTACGGGCTCGACATGCCCCCACGCCGTTCACCCGTTATTGTTGACATTGTGTCAAAAACAGTATTGACGAACCGTCAACAATATTCAAGACTGTTAGGTGAACGGTCGGGCTCAAACGGACGAAAGGCGGCAAAACATGGGCAACAACACAGCAGATACCTCTGTGGTCGATGCCGTCCCCGCATCCGATAGTGCGGCAAAGCGCCTGACGGGCGACGAACGCCGTCGCGAGATCCTCGATGCCGTGCGCACCGTAAGCTCCGAGCTGGGCGTGTCCCACCTATCGGTATCGGCCGTGACCAAGCGAGCCGGCTGCACGCGTTCATTGTTCTACCACTACTTTGCCGATATGGACGCCGCCGTCACCGCCGTTATGGACGAGGCGATCGACGGCTTTATCGCCGAGCTCGAGCAGTGGAACGCCAGCCGCACGGTTGGTGACATCGAAGGCGCACTCGACACCGTCGCTCCGCTCTTTAAGCGCCTGGTCGTGAGCGGCCACGAGTTGCCGAGCACGCTTACCTCGAGCAGCGGCGCGCTCTACGGCGGCTTTCTGCACAACGTGGTCCAGCGCGTGGCGCAATACATTTGCGACACCACCGTGGTGGACTTTGTCGCCCATCATGACCTGCGCATCGACCATGTCTATGAGACGTTCTACACCCTCATCATGGGACTGTTGATGTATATCCGCACGCACCCCGATGTGCCCGACGAGACGGTCAAGGAAATCATCGCCTCGACGCTCCACATCGAGGGCTACACCGCCAAGTATCCCGAGCGCAAGCCCCAGAACTGACGACATTTTGCCAAACTGCCCGCGATCGGAAGAGGGGCCGCGGGCGCGTGAAAGGAGAGCAGCATGCTGTTCGATGTTTGGGGTAGCAATACCCTTATCCACTGGGTCGGCTGGGCCATGGTCTTTATCGGCCTGATCGTGCTCAACGAGGTCGGCCGCCGCACCAAGCTGGGCGCGGCAATCATCTTTGGCGTGGCTCCGCTGGCCATGACCATCTACTGCGTCGCCATCGCCATCGGCGTTTCGCAGGGCGCCGAGTGGGCGCTCACCAACCCCACCCATGTGTACCAGAACAGCTGGTTCCACTACGCCAAGGTCTACGCGGCGTTGGCCGGTTGCTGGGGCTTCATCGCCATTAAGTATCAGTGGGGCAAAATCGGCAAGGCACACTGGTTCCGCGCGTGGCCGTTTGTGATCGTCGCCATCAACATCATGATCGCCGTCGTGTCCGACTTTGAGAGCGCCTATCACTTCTTTGTCCTGGGCCAGTCCACTTGGGTCACCTCCGAAGGTGCTACGCAACTTGCCGGCTGGAACAACGTGTTCAACGGCATCGCCGGTATCATCAACATCTTCTGCATGACCGGTTGGTGGAGCGTCTACGCCTCCGAGGACAAGACCGACATGCTGTGGCCCGACATGACCTGGGTCTACATCATCGCCTACGATATCTGGAACTTCTGCTACACCTACAACTGCCTGCCCACCCACTCCTGGTTCTGCGGCTTTGCGCTGCTGCTGGCGCCCACCGTCGCCGCCTTTATCTGGAACAAGGGCGGCTGGATTCAGAACCGCGCCTTTACGCTGGCCATTTGGTGCATGTTTGCCCAGGTGTTCCCGTTCTTCCAGGAGGAGTCCATCTTTGTGACCCACTCCACGCTCGACCCCGTCGCCGCCACCGCGGTCTCGATCGCCGCGCTGATCGCCAACATCGCCGCGATCATCTACATCGCCTACCGCGCCAAGAAGCTCGGCCGCAATCCCTACAAGCAGGATGTCTTTGAGGGCACCAGCGATTGGGAGAAGGCTACCGCTCGCCGCGCCAAGGTGGATTACGCACACGCCGAGTAACATGCCCGGCGCAAACGCCGCTTGAATGTGAAGCAGCATAGCCGGCTCCGCGCAACTCAACGCATTGCAGAGCCCCCGGAATGTGATTCGTCCGCGTTCCGGGGGCCTTTTGCTGCCGCGAGGATGCGGCCGAACGATGCGCTCAGGTTAAATCGGATCTTATATTTCGTATGCGCTTTATATGGCTCCATTTTTGGGTACAGTGTTGAGCCGATATTGCATTGGGGGATATATGAGCGATGAGACGTATGGCCGCGAGGATGCGGCCCAGGATGCGGAAGCATGTGCCGAAGCCCTGGAGAGCCTTGACCGGATCGCGCTAGACGAGCTCTCGTTTAGCGATTCGGTCGTCGACGCGCAAGACGAGGTGCACGAAGACACTGAGGACGAAGGCGGCGACGCCAAAGACGCTCCTGACGAAGCCGAAGAGGACGATAGCGAGGCCGACGACCAGCCCGAATCCGACACGGGCGAGGAAACCGTCTTGCTCGACAGCTTACCGGCCGAAGATTCGCTGACTCGCGAGCTTCCTGGCCTGGGTTCCGCACCAGCCGTGGATGAGACCATCGCCATGGGCGATATTCCCCTGCCGTCCGTTCCCTCGGCACACGAAGCCGAGGTCCGCCATCGCAAGATGTCGCCCAAGCGCCGCAATCTGATGGTCGCCGGTGTCGTGGCCGTCGCGCTCGTCGCCGGCGGTGCAGGCTATGCTGCCTGGAACGGATATCAGCAAGAGCAGGCTGCCGCTGTCGCCGCCAATGCCCACACAATGATGTCGGTGCAGATTGGCGTGCATGCCGCGGGCCTCGACTGTTCCGCCGGCTCCAAGATTCCCGTACAAGTGAGTGGCCAGGATTCTGACGGATCCTCCGTGAGCGAAACACTCTATGTTGACGAGCACGGCCGTGGCATCAAACTGCTACCCGGTGACTACACACTCTCCATCGCTGCCTCCCCCATCGCGTCCGACGGCACCGTCTATACCGTGCCGACCACCAAGGCGCAGGTCACGATCAAGAGCGACGGACAGGACCTAAGCAGCCAGGCCGCCTTTAAGCTCAAGGTGCCTTCGGCCGACACGGTAACCGACGACCAGATCGATGCCGCCGCCAAATATGCCGAGGAGGGAGGCGCGAGCTCCGCCGCCACCGCCAAGGTGCTCCAGCAGGCGGCAACCGCGCGGCGCGACGCCGCCGTCAATGCCGTGAGCGCGCAAAAGGCACAGGCAGCCCGCGATGCTGACGCTCGCCACAAGGCAACCGACCTCTACCAGCTCGATATCCCCGTCGAGTGGTACGGCAAGGTCGAGACTTGGCAAAATGGCAGCACGCTATGCATCTATCTTGCCGGCGACAGCGATACGCCGATTGTGACGCTCGTCGCGGTGCGCGAGGGCGAGAGCTTTACGCCCGATGAGGGCGATACGGTTTTGGGTGCGGCCAATCTAGGCAACGGTTATACCGTCTACGCCAGCGGCCCCGTCTATCCGTACGTGGTGCCCCAGACCATCAACGGACGGACGCAGAATCCCGTGTCAACCTACCCCATGGACACGGCCATTGAGCTTGTCGAGCTCACGACCGGTAACCGCTACACCTATAGCCAGATCAAGAACGTACTGGTCGGCAAAGACGGCAAGGCAGACGCCGCGACCAAACTCGAGACCGACTACCTCGCCCAGATTCTCCTGCCGAGCATCAAGGCCCAGGACTAGCGGACCATGACACCTGAGTCCTGGCCTCGCAAATCCATAGACGATTAGGAAAGGAGCCACTTCCATGCGGGCACAGCATGTACCACGCCGTGTTTGCATGGAATATCGGCCTGCTCATCCATGGTAACGATTACCGACTCGCCAAGATCAAACTGGGCCATCGCGGCATCGAGCGCGGCAATTTCGCGCTCGCGCGTTTTCTCGCTTGTCATATCCACACTTACCTGAATCAGGCCGTAAGCCTGCATGAGCAGTGCATCCCCAGCCACAAAGTCCACCTCATGGCTTTTATTCTTATCTTTAATCAGCAGGCGGCAAACCGAACCGGGCCGCACGGCGGGGGTCCTTCTTCTGAGCGCATTGAACACCGCGGTCTCGAGCCTCTGACCATGATCCAATGCCGATGCGGGGGAGAACGCTCCGAACATCGCAGGATCGACGGCGTAGACCTTAGACGCAGACCGCGTATTATTTGCAAGCGAACGCGTGAACTCCGGCACCGAAAACAGCAGGTAGGCGTCCTCGTAATACTCAAGTAAGTCGCTGAGCGTATTTCGACTGACGGATATCTGTCTGCTCTTGAACTCGTTGTACACTTTGTTCACTGACAGCTCTCGTCCCGAAGATGCCATGCACCGCGCCAGAAACAGCGAGGCCAAACGGGGGTTCTTGACGTCGTAACGTTCAACGACGTCCATGGCGACCGTTCGCGACGCATATTCCTGTAGCAGCTGAATCGCGTCTGCGGGCGTCTGCTCAAGTGTCGCGATGAATCCCCCTCGCTCGAGATATCCGACCAGATGGTGTCGGAGCAACGCTGCAGCGCTTGAGGAGAAGGGCGCGTTCGACTCAGGAACGCCCCCCGTCTTATATCGGACGTATTCCGAAAAACTCAACGGAAAAAGCTCTCGCACAAGAGAACGGCCCCTGAACTCGCTCTCAAGTTCTGAGGACAGCATCTTAGAAGAAGATCCCGTCACGTAAACGGTCGCCTTCTCCGTATCGACCACGCGTCGCAGAAACGCACCCCATTCGGGTATTTCCTGGATCTCGTCAAAGAAAAGGTAGGCGCCCTCGCCTCGAGCAGCAGGATATAGTGCATAGAATGTATCGAGCACGTCCGCTAGTAGCGATGGCTCATACGGACGCAAGCGCTCATCCTCAAAATTGAAATATAGCATCCGGTCAAGCTCGACGCCTTGGCCCTGAAGCCGCCGCATCTCCTGATACAGGCGATACGTCTTTCCACAACGACGGGCGCCCACAATCACATATACGATGTTGTCGCGCTTTGGCTCCTGCGGGTTGCCCAGATCAAGGTCGCGCTCAAAGACCTGCGGAATCCCCTGTTGCTCAAAGTCCTTTATTTTTTGAGCCACCAAGTCGTTGAATGCCATAATTCTCCAATCTTGCTCTCCTGCTAATCAAGATTATAACGATTCTTGATTAGCAGGAGAGCAAGATTATGCGTATCTTGATTAATGGATAAGCAAGTTTTCTATTAGTGGCCCCTCCCGGAGGATATCGAGCGGCCGAGGGGGCAGGCATGAACGCCTCTAGCCGAAAACAAAGTAGCTAAAAAAGCCCCGTCCCAAATGAGCTACTTAACGCCAGGGGTCGGCTTCGAAGAGGGGTTCGCGCTCGGGGCGACGATCGCTATAAGGATCGTAGCCGTCGTCATCCTCGTTCTCGGCACGGATATAGGGGTCGCGCGGCTTGGGCACAGGCTTGGGTGCAGGCTTGGGCGCGGCCGGCGCGGCGTTGGCGACCGGCGCATTCGTCTTGTTCTTGTCTATCATCTGCATATCTCCTTGCCATGCAATCGTGTTCAACATTATCGATTGTCGCACGAAAAAGGGCGGCGGACCCAATTGGATCCGCCGCCCTTGGCGTTTAGAGACGGCTGGCAGATTTTAAGGCATGTCCCATAAATCTACTCGGCGTCGGGGACCTCGTAGGTAGCAGACGGCGTGTTGTCGCACACGACGGTAAAGCCGCCGTCCTTGTCGACATCGACCGTCACCTGATCGCCCTCGCGCACCGTACCGTCGATGATAGCGGCGGCAATGGCATCCACGACCTCGCGCTGCACGAGACGCTTGAGCGGACGGGCACCAAAGACCGGGTCCAGGCCGCCCACGGCGAGCATCTGCTTGGCCGCCGGGGTGATGGCCAGCGTCATGCGCTCCTTGGCCAGACGCGCGCGGACGTCGGCGAGCTGGATGTCGACGATCTTCTCGATCTGCGCCATGCCGAGCGGATGGAACACCACGATATCGTCGATACGGTTGAGGAACTCGGGGCGGAAGGTTTGAGCCATGGCCCCGTCAACCTGATGGCGCATCTCCTCCTCGTCCTTGCCGGACAGATCGGCGATAGCCTTGGAGCCCACGTTGGACGTCATGATGATAATCGTGTTCTTGAAGGACACTTGGCGACCCTGACCGTCGGTCAAACGGCCGTCGTCGAGCACCTGCAGCAGCACGTTAAAGACATCCGGATGAGCCTTCTCCATCTCGTCGAGCAAGATCACGGAGTAGGGACGACGGCGCACGGCCTCGGTGAGCTGGCCGCCCTCGTCATAGCCCACGTATCCCGGGGGCGCACCGATCAGACGCTGGACGCTGAACTTCTCCATATACTCGGACATGTCGATACGCACGAGCGCGCGCTCGTCATCGAACAGGCACTCGGCCAGCGCCTTGGCGAGCTCGGTCTTGCCTACGCCGGTGGGGCCCAGGAAGAAGAAGCTGCCGATGGGCTTGTCTGGGTCGGAGAGACCCGCACGGCTGCGACGCACGGCCGCGGCTACAGCGGAGACGGCCTCGTCCTGACCGATAACGCGCTTATGCAGCTCGCCCTCCAAGCCCTTCAACTTGTCGAGCTCGCCCTGCATCATCTTGGACACGGGCACACCGGTCCAGGCGCTCACGACCTCGGCGATCTCGTCGGAGGTCACCTGTTCGTTGAGGCCCTCGCCGTCCTGCTGCTTTTGCGCCTCGAGCGCAGCCTCGGAATCCTGAATCTGCTGCTGCAGACCCGGGATCACAGAATAGCGAAGCTCGGACGCACGGCCCAGATCGCCGTTGCGCGTCGCGCGCTCCTCTTCGCTCTTGGCCGCGTCAAGCTGGCCCTTAAGCTCCTGCACGTGGTCGATGGCGTTCTTTTGGTTGAGCCAGCCGGCCTTTTGCACGTTGAGCTTTTCCTGGACTTCGGCAATCTCTTGGCGCAGAGCCTCCAAACGCTCCTTAGAGGCGTCGTCGGTCTCTTTCATGAGCGCCTGTTCCTCGATCTGCAGCTGGGTGAGCTGACGCGTGGTGGCGTCGATCTCGACCGGCATGCTGTCGAGTTCCATGCGCAGGCGGCTCGCGGCCTCATCGACCAGGTCGATAGCCTTGTCGGGCAGGAAGCGGTCGGCGATGTAGCGGTCGGAGAGGTCGGCGGCAGCCACGAGCGCGCTATCGGTGATGTGTACGCCGTGGAAGATCTCGTACTTCTCCTTCAGGCCACGCAGGATTGAAATGGTGTCCTCGACGGTAGGCTCGCTGACCATCACGGTCTGGAAACGACGGGCGAGCGCCGCGTCCTTCTCGATGTACTTGCGGTACTCGTCGAGCGTGGTCGCGCCGATCGCGTGCAGGTCGCCACGAGCGAGCGCCGGTTTGAGGATGTTGCCGGCGTCCATGGAGCCCTCGGTGGCACCCGCGCCCACGATGGTATGGAGCTCATCGATGAACAGGATGACCTTGCCTTCGGATTTTTGCACTTCCTTGAGCACGGCCTTCAAGCGGTCCTCGAACTCGCCGCGGTACTTGGCGCCGGCGACCAGCGCGCTCATGTCGAGCTCGATGAGGTCGCGGTCGCGCAGGGTGCTCGGTACGTCGCCGGCCACGATTCGCTGAGCAATGCCCTCGACGATGGCCGTCTTGCCGACGCCCGGCTCGCCGATAAGCACGGGGTTGTTCTTGGTGCGGCGGGACAGAACCTGAATAGTACGACGGATCTCGTCGGTACGGCCGATGACCGGGTCGAGCTTGCCGGCGCGAGCCAGATCGCAGATGTTGCGACCGTACTGCTCCAACGCCTCAAACTGCGTCTTGTCCTCGGCAGACGTCACGCGGTCATCGCCGCGCAGTTCCTCGTAGACTTGCTCGATGCGCTCCTTGGTCACGCCGGCGTCACGCAGCACGCGACCCGCCTCACCCTTGTCCTCGGCAAGTGCCATCAGCAGATGCTCGGTCACCACAAAGCTGTCGCCCATCTTGGTGGCCTTTTTCTCGGCCTTCTCGATCACGCGAACGAGCTCGTTGGACAGGCCCATCTGCTGACCCTCGCCCGACACCTTGGGCGCATGGTCGATGGCATCTTGTGTGGAGCGTGCAAGCTGGGCCGGGTCGGCGCCGATGCGCTCGATGATCACGGAGATATTGCGCTCGCCGGCACCAAGCAGGGCAGACAGCAGGTGAATCGGCTCCACCGCGCCGGCCTGCGCGTCGGCAGCCGTGCTCATGGCGGTCTGCAGCGCCTCGCGCGACGTCATTGCTAGCTTATCGATTCTCATGGAATCACCTCTCTTGGGGCGGCCGCCCTACGGGGCGGCTTCACGTTGTTCGAGAAGTATTGTTGCCAGCTTTACGCGATCTTATACACAAATCTAAGTCTCTATATATAAGGTTTTCTGAGTGAATTACGGATAGGGTACTGAGATGTCAGCCCGCCGCTGCCCAGGCGCGCTACCGTCTCGATCTGTAACATCTAGCAGCCATTTTTGATCCTAGATGTTACAGATCGAGACAGACCGAAAACCACCACAAAGAGGACAGGCACCTTTGTGGTGGTCGCGGTTTCTACTCCTTCGCCGAACCCGTACTTCCCGATTCGACGGTCCAGGGCATCTCATCCTCGAACAGCCATGTACGGGCAGACCCACTATCGCGTGCAGTCTGCGGGTCAGGCAAGCAGGTCTGTTTATAGGCATCTTGGATACACTGACCCATAAAATCGTTGAGCTCGGTCTGGTCGCCCTCCATGACATAGGCGACATCGCCGTCCATGATGTAGATGCCCGGACCCTCATTGCCCTCGTAGCCCGGATCGTACGAGACATCACATAACTTTGCGCCGTTTGCAGTGTCCAGCTCGATGGAAGAGTGGCATCCGCCAACCATGTCGTTCGCTTTTGCCCGATAGGACGCATATCCGTACCAACGCTTAAATGTTTTGCCCTTGAGTAGCTCGGACGCCCTATCGATCAGGCTTGTATCCGTGGTATAGCGCATGGCCCCAAGCTGAATACGCGGATAATTGCTAATACCCAGCACAGCCGGCTGCTCATCAAAATCAACGGTAATGGTCTCGGGCTTGTCGTCGCCGGTCAGAAGTTCGACAGATTGAGTCACAGGCTTGACCACCGGCTCCGTCACCGCAGCAGGTAGAAATGCCATACCGACAGCGCCCGCGCCAACCACAGCGATCGCAAGCGCCAAGACAATCAATCCAATACGGGCAGAACGGCTCACGGCAAAACACCCCACAACGCAAACCTTCGCTACCTGCACTAATGATATCGCCAGCCAGCATTATTACCAAAAGAAGCCGCGCGCTCCTCACCACCACAAAGGGGACAGGCACCTTTGTGGTGGTTTTCGACGCTAACGGTCGACCATCTCGCGCCATGAGATTAAACTTGAATTGTTCTCTGAACATATCCATTTCTGCCTATCCTCAACAGATCTTTGTCTCGAGGAGCGCATATGAAGCCGTCTCATTCCACCGGTCGCAACGTCATCGCCATTCTCGCCATACCCATCGTGATGCTCTTCCTTATCGTCGCCACGCCCTTTTCCCTTGGCATCGCCTCGCCCTTCGATTTATGCGGAATGGTCGACGCCGGCTCGCGTGCCACCTCGCTCTCCTTTATCTGTCGCGGCGTGTTCTACGAAGATGGAATTCCCACCGGAATTTGGCGGTCAATGTTACCGCTGCTCGGAACGATTGACGGATGCTTCCCCCATTTCAGCCTTGAACCTCAGACGATGAATTATTTGATCGACGACCAGCCACTCGACTCCATCACCCTCGCTTACGACTATGCTCCAAACACCGATGAGCGTCACATGAACCAAGTCCTCGACAAACTGCTTGAACAGTGCGGGCTCACCGATGAGGTCGGCCGAACCGTCGACAGCGACCAGAAATTAAAGCGAACAGAACTCCGCCGCATTGGAAAAATCAGAGAGCGAGGCGGAGCTGCCTACTGGCAGGCCTGGGCGATACGCGACAAGGGCGAATTCGGACACAGCACCTATACGGTCACTGTCTACACCAAAGACGGAATTAAGGACAATGTTGACGATTTCGCGTCATCCAAACTCGGCATCCCCAAAACAATCAAACCCGTCAACCCGGATGAAATCCTGTAGGGACATTTATTGAACTGTCCCTCAACGAGCGCGGCAATATCGAGCTCGCCCCACCACCACAAAGGCGCCTGTCCCCTTTGTGGCGGTTTTCGACAAAAAGAAGCCGCCCCAATAAAAAGGGGCGGCATCAAGCAGGTCCATTTATTAGCGTCCCTCAAGACCCAACGAGAACGCAGAAATGTAGCCCGGGGCTTACCCTTTCCCGAACGCGACCCTCGCGAAGCGCGTGAGCGAGCGGGAAAGGGTAAGCCCCGGGCGGACAATTAAGTGCGTTACTCGGCAGCGGCCTTGAACTTGTTGTAGTTGATCAGGCAGCCGGCCTTGACGATGGCACGCTCCTCTGCCGTCATATCGGCAATGTAGAGCTCAATCTGCTCGACCGCACCATCGGCGCGCACCACGTAGGCGGCGATGTCCTTCAGGTCGCCATCGAGCGCGGCACGGATACCCGGCACAAAGACGTAATCGCCCACCTCAAAGTTGGGCTCGGCCTCCATCTGGAAGGGCACCATGCCCCAGTTCATCACGTTGGAGCGATAGCGCTTGGTGGCGTACTCGTGGACGATGTTGGCCAGGCCGCCAATTACGCGCTGGCAGCTCGCGGCCTGCTCGCGGGCGCTGCCGTCGCCAGGCTTCTTGGCGTAAATCATGGAACCGAACTCGGTCGCCTTGGCATCGGCCGCGACACCCGCGCCGGCCAGCGCCTCAAACACACCGGCAAGCTCGGCATCGAACGCCGCCAGGTCGCCCGCGGACTCGCCGGCAACGCGACGCTTCTCCACAGCGTCGACCTCCTTGGAGCGACCCACGTAGGCCGGGTCGCGGCGGCTCAGCGTAAACTCAGCCAGGCCCAGCGGGTTGGAGCGGAAGGAGCTCGTCTCGCCCGAGGGAATGAGCTCGTCGGTCGTGGTGACCGGGTCCATGATCTTGGAGCAAACCTTGAGCAGGATGTCGTCGCCGAGCGGCTCCATCGCGGGCCACGGCTTGATGTTGGGGCCTTCGACCAGCTCGTCGGCAGGCTCCGCCTTGCCAAAGCCCCAGTACACGCGCTTCTTGTACGGCGCGTCGTCAAAGGTGTACTCGCAGGCCTCGTCCCAAGTGTCCTCGGGCAGGTCGGTCGCCGGCGTCAGGACGCCGCCGTTGGCAGCCGTTGCCGCAATGGAGCGGGCGTCCATCAGGGCCACGGCGCTCAGCTGGCCATTACCCGGCTTGGAACCCTCGCGGTTGGGGAAGTTGCGCGTGGTGTGACGGATCGAAAGGCCGTTGTTGGCGGGCGTGTCGCCGGCGCCGAAGCACGGGCCGCAGAATGCCGTGCGCACGATTGCGCCGGCCTCCATGAGGTCGTAGATGTAGCCGCGGCGTGTAAGTTCGAGCGCCACGGGCTGGCTCGTGGGATAGACCGACAGCGAGAACTCGCCGCAGCCGGTATTGGCGCCCTTGAGCACGCGGGCAGCCTGGACCACGGAGTCATAGTTGCCGCCCGAGCAGCCGGCGATAACGCCCTGCTGCACGTGCAGCTTGCCGTCGACGATCTTGTCGAGCAGGCTAAAGTGCGTCTTGCCCTCGCCGATCTTGGCGGCCTCGAGCTCCACCTCGTGCAGGATGTCCTCGAGGTTCTCGTTGAGCTCGTCGATCTCAAAGCCGTTGGAAGGATGGAACGGCAGTGCGATCATGGGCTTGATGCTCGACAGGTCGACCTCGACGCAACCGTCGTAGTAGGCGACATCGGCGGGCTTGAGCTCGCGATAGTCGTCGCCGCGGCCGTGCATGGTCAAAAACGCGTGCGTGTCCTCGTCGGTGGCCCAGATGCTCGACAGGCAGGTGGTCTCGGTGGTCATGACGTCGACGCCGTTGCGGTAGTCGGTCGTCATGCTCGCGATGCCGGGGCCCACAAACTCCATGACCTTGTTCTTGACGTAGCCCTTGGCAAAGACAGCGTGGATGATGGCGAGCGCCACATCGTGCGGGCCGACGCCGGGGCGCGGGGCACCCGTGAGGTAGATGGCGACGACGCCGGGATAGGCGACGTCGTAGGTGTCGCGCAGCAGTTGCTTTGCCAGCTCGCCACCGCCCTCGCCCACGGCCATAGTGCCCAGAGCGCCGTAGCGGGTGTGCGAGTCGGAACCCAGGATCATCTTGCCGCAGCCCGCGAAGTTCTCACGCATAAAGGAGTGGATAACGGCGATATGCGGCGGAACGAAGATGCCACCGTACTTCTTGGCGGCCGAGAGGCCAAAGACGTGGTCGTCCTCGTTGATGGTGCCGCCCACGGCGCACAGCGAATTATGGCAGTTGGTGAGCACGTAAGGCAGCGGGAACTGCTCCATGCCCGAGGCGCGCGCCGTCTGGATGATGCCGACAAAGGTGATGTCGTGGCTCGCCATGGCGTCGAAGCGAATCTTGAGTGCCTCGGGATCTCCGGACGTATTGTGTGCCTGGAGGATCGAATACGCGATGGTGCCGCGCTTGGCATCCTCGGGCGTCTGCGTAATACCGCGCTCGGCAGCCTCGGCCGCAGGCACAACCTCGCTGCCGCCGCGCAGGTAGATGCCGTCCTCGTACAGCTTGACCATACTGTCTCCCACTCTGCCCAAAACGATTTGGGCGCATAGCATACATTCGTTCAATATCGTGCCATAGAACGGTTGCGAGTGGGTTACGAATCTGCACGTTCACTTTATCTCAGTAAAGCAAAGAACGAGTTGGGTGCCGGGGGCAGACTTAGACGCCGAAATGACGAGAGTGGATAATCTCCCACTTTGAGCCTGCAAACAGGCCAAAAACGGGAGATTATCCACTCTCATTCTGCGGGCACTCATTTAAGTCTGTCCCCAATGAGTGGAGCCGTTACGCCGTTCGGTAGAACGGCGTAACCTACAAGTCCCCGCCGGCGCCCAGCAGCTTGCGCATGACTTGCTCGGGGTTGACTGAGCCGTCGCGCGGGGCCAGGGCGGTGATCTTCTTCTGCATCTTATACTCGTGCAGCTCGTCCTCGAGCTGGCGTACGCGGGCGCGGAGCTTCTCGTTCTCGCGCTCGCGCTCCTCAGCACGCTCCTTCATATCGAGGATGCGCACCACGCCGGCGAGGTTGATGCCCTCATCGGTCAGTTGGTTGATGAGTTCCAGACGCTCGATATCGGCGCGCGAATACAGGCGCGTGTTACCGCCCGAGCGCTGGGGGTTCACCAGGCCCTTGGACTCGTAGACGCGTAGAGTCTGCGGGTGCATGCCGGTCAGCTCGGCCGCCACGCTGATCATGTACAGCGGTTTGTTCCTATTGTCCTCGGCCATGCTACCTGACCCCTTTCCGTCTCGTTATCGTCCATCATAAGCCCGCGGGCGTGGGCGTGCGCCGCGACCGCCCTAGTACGTCGCCTTGTAACGATTGACCTTCTCGCGATAGTCGCGCGTGTCGGCCTCGCGCAGCTTGGTCATGGCATCGCGCTCATCGTCGGACAGGTTCGTGGGAACCTGCACCTTGATCTCGACGAGCAGCGCGCCCGTGCGGCCACGGTGCTTAACATCGGGCGCGCCCATCTCCTTAAAGCGGAACTTCTTGCCCGTCTGGGTACCCGCGGGCACCTTCAGACGAACCGTCGCGCCGCCGGGTGTGGGCACATCCACCGTGCAGCCGAGCGCCGCCTCGTAAACCGAGATCGGTACCTCCATGGTCACATCGGCACCCTTGCGCTTAAACAGCGGGTGCTCCTCCACATGCGTGGTCACGACCAGGTCGCCGCGCTCGCCACCCGCAACGCCATACTCGCCGCGACGCTTGTAGCGTAGCTTGCCGCCGTCGACCGCGCCCGCGGGCACCGAGACCGTAATGGTCTGCTGCTCACCTGTCGAAGGAATGCGATAGGTGACCTTGTGCGTCACGCCGCGAAACGCGTCCTCGGCCGTCACATCGACGGTCAGCGACAGGTCGCCGCCCTTGCGCGCGCGGCTGCGACCCGCGCCGGCACCGGCAGCACCCGCAGCCCCGGCAAAGCCCGAGCCCCAATCGCTACCCCAAGCGCCGTTGCCGCTAAAGATGCTGTCGAAGATGTCGCCCCAGCCGCTGGCGCCCGCGCCGGCACCGTAGCCGCCGCCATACGCGCCGCCCGCGCCCGGCATGCCGCCGAACATGAGCATCTGGTCGTACTCTTTGCGCTTCTTCTCGTCCGAAAGCGTCTCGTAGGCCTCGCTAATCTCCTTAAACTTGGCCTCGTCGCCGCCGGCATCGGGGTGATATTTTTGCGCGAGCTTGCGAAACGCGCTCTTGATCTCTTTGTCGGAGGCGCTCTTGGATACGCCCAGGATGTCATAGAAGGTTTTGCCTGCAGCCATCGTAGCTCCTCTCCTGTTTTATCCGCCGTCCAGCGGACGGCGGCTCATGCTTTCATATGGCACTAGGCCAGAAAGGGCCCCGGGTGTTGCCCCGGGGCCCTTCTCAATTACTCCTCGGTGCTCTCAGCCGTATCAGCCGCAGCATCCTCGGGCGCCGCTTCGGGCTCCGGTGCGGGGCGCTTCTCGCCACCGTAGGTCACCGTCACCATCGCGGAACGCAGGATGCGGTCCGCCATGCGGTAGCCCTTCTGGTACACGTCGTTGACAGTCTCGTCGTACTGCGATGCGTCCTCGACGCGGCCCACAGCCTGGTGCTCGAGCGGATCGAACGCCTCGCCCTTGGGGTCGATGGGCTCAACGCCCTCGTGCGCAAACACATCGAGCAGCTTGGCATGTACCGCGTCAACGCCATCGACGAACTGCTTAAAGTCCTCGGAAAGCTCCTGGCTACGGGCATGGTCGATTGCACGCTCGATATCGTCAACCACCGGCAACAGCGCGGTGACAAGCTTCTCGGTCGCGCGCTCGCGCTCGGCGATACGCTCGTTGGCAGTGCGGCGACGGAAGTTCTCCCAGTCGGCCTGCAGACGGGCGGTACGCTCGGTGGCGTCCTTTGCCTTGTCCTCGGCGGCCTTCTGGGCCTCTGCCGCAGCATCGAGCTCGCTGCGCACGTCGGCAAGCTCCTTTTGGGCCTGCTCGAACTTAAGCTTAAAGTCGTTGTCGGCGGCTTCCTCACCGGCGCGGATAGCGGCTTCCACCATCTCGTCCTCGGTCATCGTCGCCTCCTTGTTGGAATCCTCTACCTGGTTCTCGGCAGCCTCGGCGGCCTCGGCCTCGTTGGCCTCGGTATCGTCGACGGCTTCTACGGGAATCTTCACGTCCTTCTCCTCAGAGTCAACGGGGGCGGCGCCAGCGGCAGCCGCCTCCGTGCGAGCTTTACGGGCGGACATGATTACTTGTCCTCGTCGTCCACAACCTCGTAGTCGGCGTCGACGACGTCATCATCGGCAGGCTGGGCGCCGGCGGCACCGTCGGTCTGCTGCTGAGCGTCGGCGTAGACAACCTGGGCCAGCTCGTAGGCCACGGACTGCAGGGACTCGCCGGCGGCCTTGATAGCCTCGACGTCAGAGCCCTCGAGCGCCTTCTTAGCGTCGGCGATAGCGGCCTCGGCCTTGGACTTCACGTCGGCGGAAACCTTGTCGCCCAGCTCGTTGAGGGTCTGCTCGGTGGAGTAGCACAGGCTGTCGGTCTGGTTGCGGACCTCGACCTCTTCCTTCTGCTTCTTGTCCTCCTCGGCATGAGCCTCGGCGTCCTTGACCATGCGATCGACTTCGTCGTCGGAAAGCGCGGTGGAGCCGGAGATAGTAATCTGCTGCTCCTTGCCGGTGCCCTTGTCCTTAGCGGAGACCTTGACGATGCCGTTGGCGTCGATGTCGAAGGTGACCTCGATCTGCGGCACGCCGCGGCGGGCAGCCGGGATACCGGTCAGCTGGAACTTACCGAGCGACTTGTTGTCGCGGGCAAGCTCGCGCTCGCCCTGGAGCACGTTGATCTCGACGCTGGTCTGGTTGTCGGCAGCGGTGGAGTAGACCTCGGTCTTGGAGGTCGGGATCGTGGTGTTGCGGTCGATCATCTTGGTCATGATGCCGCCCATAGTCTCGACGCCCAGCGACAGCGGGGTAACATCGAGCAGCAGGATGCCCTCGACGTCGCCGGTGAGCACGCCGCCCTGGACGGCAGCGCCGTCGGCAACGACCTCGTCGGGGTTCACGGACATGTTGGGCTGCTTGCCGGTCATGGTCTTGACCAGATCCTGGACGGCGGGCATACGGGTGGAGCCGCCGACGAGGATGACCTCGGTCAGATCGGAGAGCTTGAGCTTAGCGTCGCGCAGGGCGTTGGTGACAGGCTGCTTGCAGCGCTCGAGCAGGTCGCGGGTGATCTTCTCGAACTCGGCGCGGGTCAGCGTGTAGTTGAGGTGCAGCGGGCCAGACTGGTTCATGGTGATGAACGGCAGGTTGATGGTGGACTGCTGGGCTGCGGAGAGCTCCTTCTTGGCGTTCTCGGCGGCCTCCTTCAGACGCTGCAGGGCCATGGGGTCCTGACGCAGGTCGACACCGTTCTCCTGCTGGAACTTATCGGCCATCCAGTCGATGACGCGCTGATCCCAGTCATCGCCGCCCAGGTGGTTGTCGCCCGAGGTGGACAGAACCTCAAACACGCCGTCAGCGAGGTCAAGGATGGAGACGTCGAAGGTGCCGCCGCCCAGGTCGAAGACCAGGATGCGCTGGTCGGTACCCTGCTTGTCCAGGCCATAGGCAAGAGCAGCAGCGGTCGGCTCGTTGACGATACGCTTGACGTTGAGGCCGGCGATCTTACCGGCGTCCTTGGTGGCCTGACGCTGGGCGTCGTTGAAGTAGGCCGGGACGGTGATGACGGCATCGGTGACGGTCTCGCCCAGATACTTCTCGGCGTCGGCCTTCATCTTTGCGAGCGTCATGGCGCTCACCTGCTCGGCGGTGTAGTCCTTGCCCTCGATGTCGACGACGGCACGGCCACCCTGGCCCTCCTTGACCTCATACGGCACGGTCTTGATCTCGGAGGTGCACTCGGAGTACTTGCGGCCCATGAAGCGCTTGATGGAGAACACGGTGTTCTTGGGGTTGGTGACCGCCTGGTTCTTAGCGGCCTTGCCCACGACGCGGTCGCCGTCGGCACGGAAGCCCACGACGGACGGGGTGGTGCGGTCGCCCTCGGCGTTCACGATAATGGTCGGAGAACCGCCCTCGAGGACGGCCATAGCGGAGTTAGTAGTACCAAGGTCGATACCAAGAATCTTACTCATTAGAAATTCCCTCTCTCTTGTGCGTTCGCGCCGCCTCGACGGTCTGTCGCGCGGCGCTTCGGCTTGTCTTTCAGGATGTAGTGTATCCCCTTATGGGCCGGAATATACAAAATCTAAGTCAATTCATATAAGATTTCTTATCTCTGAGAGTTTAGGTTCTCAAATGCGCAGGTAAATGCACTGTTTGAGTTCTCGGCAGATCTATTGAGATCTATGTAGAGATGGCTGAGGTTTGGGCTTGGGAGCGCACATGGCGGCCCCGGGCTTCCCTGGGGAAAGTTCGACCCGTTTTTCGGCCAAATAATGGGATGCGGTTTCCGCAAGCACACTCAATCGCCCTTTATTTCAAGTCACCTGTAGCTAACATTTGCGCAGCTCAACGGCCTCACCTGCATGTTTTTTAGTAAGCCGTGGCATACTCGGCGAACGGTATGAAGATGCCGGTCAGAGGGTATTGCAAACGGTCGCTCCCGTGGTATGTTTTTGCCCGAATCAAACCGGCGCGCATCGCCTGTAGCGTCGGTCAACAGAGAGGAAACTACCATGGCTCATCCCGTAATTGATGCCGACGAGTGCATCGCTTGTGGCGTTTGCGTCGACTCCTGCCCCGCTGGTGTTCTGGAGCTCCAGGACGTCGCTACCGTCGCTGACGAGGATTCCTGCGTCGCCTGTGGCGCTTGCCAGGACGCTTGCCCCGCCGGCGCGATCACCGAGATCGTCGAGGAGTAACAACTCCCCCGCTTGCACACTCACAAGTACACCGTGCACAAAAAGGAGGCCTCCGCATCGCCGCGGAGGCCTCCTTTTTTGTGCGGATAACTAATTTGGCACCGTCGCAGGTTGAGCTCACGTCAGCGAAAACGCCCCTAAGCGAGCAAGGTGACGTGAAAGAGGAGGGAAGCGTACTTTGGTACGCGACCGACGATTGAACGTCAGATTGCCGCTTAGGGACGTTTGCAGCATCGGCTACGATAGATCGTCCTCGTAAGGCATTAAATCGGCAAGGTAGCCCTTCTCCTTGAGCATGGCCTCGATCTCGTCGAGGGTTTGCTCATCCTCTGCCGCAATGCGATGGAAGTGATAGCCGCTCGTCACCGTTAATAGTGGAAAGCTCTTGCCGCTCTCGATATCGTGCAGGTAGCGCTCAACATCGCGACGATTGCGAATGTCCAGGTCGGCTGTGATCTTACCGTACACGCGGTGATTGACGATCACGTTGAGCACGGCGCCGCCGGCGTCGACGATACTCGTGAGCTCATCGCCTGCCTGCTCAACGCTGTGGCGAACCTTGACCAAGCGCGTGGGCACGGCGGGGCTGCTGGGGGCCTCCTGTAGTACATAGCCGCGATTGGTGGCGACGATATCGTGCCCGTCGGCGCGCAGCAGGGCGATGTCCTGCACCACGACCTGACGGCTCACGCCCACCTCGCGGGCAAGCGCACTGCCCGAGACAGGTTCTTTGGCCCCCTCGAGCACGGCCATGATGGCACGGCGACGCTCGCGGGCATTCATTATTTACCGTCCAGCAGACGCAGGTGCTTAAGCGAGAGGTCGAGGATCGGCGCAGAGTGCGTCAGAGCGCCCGAACTAATATAGTCAACACCCAGGTCGGCCAGGGCACGAATGTTGTCGGCGTCTACGTTGCCCGAGCACTCGGTCTTGGCACGACCGGCGATAAGCTCAATCGCAGTAGCCATGTCATCGTGGGTCATGTTGTCGAACATGATGATGTCGGCACCGGCCTCCACGGCCTCGCGTACCATGTCCAGGTTCTCGCACTCAATCTCGACCGTCGCGGTAAACGACGCATGGGCGCGCGCCATCTCAATCGCGCGCGCCACGCCACCGGCGGCGTCGATGTGGTTGTCCTTGAGCATGACAGCCGTCGACAGGTTATAGCGGTGGTTGCTGCCACCGCCGATCTCGACTGCGGCCTTCTCGAAGACACGCATGCCCGGCGTGGTCTTGCGCGTGTCGACAAGCACGGTCTTGGTGCCCTCGAGCGCAGCCGCCATCCGATGCGTGTAAGTAGCGATGCCGCTCATGCGCTGCAGGTAGTTGAGCGCCACGCGCTCGCCCGAAAGCAATACGCGCGCGTCGCCGCGCACCTGGCCCACGTGGTCGCCGGCGTGCACCTCGTCGCCGTCCGCGACATCAAACAGCACCGAGCTCTGCGGATCCAGCAGCTCAAAAGTGCGAGCGAACACATCCAAGCCGGCGATGATGCCATCGGCCTTGGCGATGAGCTCAACGGTAGCGGGGCGCGCCGTAGGGCACACGCTCGCCGTACTCACGTCCTCAAACGTGATGTCCTCGCGCAGAGCCTGCAAAATCAGATCATCGACGACGAGCTTCATGGTAATGGGATTCATGGTCTACTCCTCCACGGCCTGCGTGCCGGCGGCACGGGCCAAATCATCGATTGCAAGGGTCTCGGCGCTCAGGGCGCGGTGACGTCCGTCAAGCGCGGGCTCACCGGCCTGCTCCACGGTCAGCGACTCGCCGGTGCGCATACGCCAAGCAGCGCGGCGGCCCCAAACTAGGGACTCGAGCAGGCTGTTAGAAGCCAGGCGGTTCTTGCCGTGCACGCCATTGCAGGCCGTCTCGCCGGCGGCGTAGAGCTCGGGCATCGAGGTGCGGCCGTCCTTGTCGACCCATACGCCGCCCATAAAATAGTGCTGCGTGGGTGTGACAGGGATGGGCTCGTCCAGGATGTCGCGTCCGTCCTCCAGGCAGCGCGCACGGATATTGGCAAAATGCCCGGTCACCACGTCGCGCTCGACGGGGGCAAAGCTCAGCCACTCGTGCTCGGTGCCGTCCTGCTTCATCTGCTCGCGAATAGCGGCGGCGACCACGTCGCGCGGCTGCAGTTCGTCGGTAAAGCGCTCGCCGGCGGCATTGAGCAGAATCGCGCCTTCGCCGCGGCAGCTCTCGCTAATCAGGAAGGTGCGGCCCGGCTGCGGCGAAAACAGTCCCGTGGGATGGATCTGCACGTAGTCCAGGTGCTCCATCTTAATGCCATGCTCCTGCGCGATGTAGCAGGCGTCACCGGTGAGCTGCGGGTAGTTGGTCGAATGGTCGTATACGCCGCCGATGCCGCCCGTCGCCCACAGCGTCTGGCGGGCATGGATCTTAAACGGCTCGCCGGCATGCACGCCCTCGGCGGCATTTGTCAGCTCGTCGGCAGGACGAACCGAGTTGTCCTCGTCCACGGAAACGGCGACGACGCCGGCGCACACCGTGGCGCCGTCACGCTCGCCCGTCAGGATGTCGGTCATGGCCACGTGCTCGAGAATCTGCACGTTGTCCAGCTTGCGCACGGCCTGGAGCAGCTTGGTCGTGATCTCCTTGCCTGTAATGTCGGCATGGAAGGCAATGCGCGGGCGGCTGTGCGCGCCCTCGCGGGTAAAGTTGAGGCTGCCGTCGGCCTTGCGCTCAAAGTCCACGCCCATGGCCAACAGGTCGTTGATGACCGAGCGGCTCGAGCGAATCATGATGTCGACGCTCTCGCGGCGGTTCTCGTAGTGGCCGGCGTGCATGGTGTCCTCAAAGAAGGCATCGTAGTCCGAGCCTTCGGGCAGCACGCAGATGCCGCCCTGCGCGAGCATCGAATCGCACTCGTCGACAGCGCCCTTGGAGAGCATGACCACGCGCGTGCTCGTCGGCAGGTTGAGGGCCGCGTATAGGCCCGCCACGCCGCAGCCGGCAATGACGACGTCGCACTCCATGTCGGGGTATTGCTTGGTTTCCACAGGAATCCTCTCCCTTGAATGTGGCATAAGGGACCGTCCCTCATGCCGCATTGTTCTAGCGCGCTGCGTACTCGAGCATGCGGTCGAGCGTGAGCTTGGCCTGGTCGGCGGCCTCGTCCGACACGCCGATCTGCACCTCGCCCTCGCCCGTCTCCAGGCAGCGAACGAGTTTTTCGAGCGTGATGAGATCCATGTTGACGCAGGTGGGCTGCACCGCGGGGAAGTAGAACTTCTTACCGGCGCCCTGACAGCGGCGCTCGAGCTCGTAAAGCACGCCGCGGACCGTCACGATGATGAACTCGCTCGCGTCCGACTCCTCGGCATACTTGATGATGCCGGCGGTGGAGCCGATGTAGTCGGCCTCGGCCAGGACGTCGGCCTTGCACTCAGGATGCGCCAGCACGAGCGCGTCGGGGTGGGCCTCCGTCGCGTCGACGATCTGCTCGACGGTGATGATGTGATGGCGCGGGCAGTAGCCGTTGTTGAGAATGACGTGCTTTTGCGGCACCTGCTCGGCCACGAAGCGGCCCAGGTTTTGGTCAGGGATGAACAGGATGTGCTGCTGCGGCAGCTCGGACACGATCTTGACGGCGTTGGAGCTGGTGACGCACACGTCACTCCAGCTCTTGATCTCGACCGTCGAATTGACGTAGCAGACCACGGCAAGGTCGTCACCGTACTCGGCGCGCGCCGCGTCGACCGTCTCGCGCTTGACCATGTGAGCCATGGGGCAGTCCGCGCCCGGCTCGGGCAGCAGCACGGTCTTGGTGGGGTTGAGCAGCTTGGCACTCTCGCCCATAAACTCCACGCCGCACAGCACGATAGTCTGCTGCGGCAGGCTCTTGGCGAGTTTTGCCAGGTAGAAACTGTCGCCGACGTAATCGGCAACGGCTTGGACCTCGGGCGCCACATAGTAGTGCGCCAGGATTACCGCGTCACGTTGGGCTTTTAGTTGCTGAATGGCCTCGACGAGCTCTGCGGGCACCAGTGCCGCGCGCTCCGTTGCCGTCGTTGCCGATGCTAGGCCGGCCGCGATATCGCGTGCAAGCTCCGATGCATCCATGTTCGCGCTCTGTGCCATCAAGGCCCCTCTCTTTTGGCGAATCTTGGGGCTTTAGTATGACACCTAGGTTTACAGCTGACAAGACAGCTGTAAACCTAGGTGTAAAGTTGAAATAAAGATTCAATCATGCGGCAGGTCCATTTTCGAACTGGCAAGCTGAGGATAGCCGGGCTCTCGATAGCGCAGGAGGCATCTTTCGCCACCGCAATACCGCTCGGCGCGAGTTGCGCACCGTGAGGCACGAACGGGCGCTCCCCCGCGAGTGGTCCGCGCCCAATGTGGCAAAATCGAACTACTAAGGGGGCTCAGAATGCTCAAGATTATTGCCTGCGACGATGACGTCGCTTTTCTAGATAGACTGCACCGGATGATCGACCGTTGGTCGATCGAGACGGGCACGGCGGTCGATGTTGCGCTCGTTACGCGCGGCGAGGACCTGCTGGCGCGCCATGCCGCGTCGCGCGCCGACATCATCCTGCTCGACATGATCATGCCGCTCGTCAACGGCATGGACACCGCACGCGAATTGCGCCAGGCCGACACCGCCGTGCGCCTGGTGTTCCTCACCTCGTCGCCCGAGTTTGCACTGGAGTCCTACGAGGTCCGCGCCTTCGACTATCTGCTCAAGCCCGTGACTTACGAACGCCTGGCGCAGTTACTCGACGAACTTTCGAGCATGCGCCCGGCGGCAACCGACGAGCTCGTGATCAAAACGTCCTTTGGCTACCACGCCCTGCGCCTGTCCGACATCGAATATGCCGAGGCGCGCAACAAGCACGTGGTCTTCCACCTGCGCGACGGACGCGATATCGAGGCACTCGAGTCGTTCCGCAGCGTCGAGGACCGTTTGGTGCAAAATGCCACCTTCTTTAAATGCCACCGTAGCTACCAGGTCAACTTGCGCAACATCGACCACTTCGATCGCACGGACATCGTCATGCGCTCCGGCGCGTGCATTCCGCTGTCGCGCAGCAGCAAGCAGGGGTTCCAAGACGCCTACTTTGCGGTGCGCTTCGAGGGCGGGAGACGCTGATGATCTCCTCGGTCGAAATGGTCCTTTGGGCAATCCACCACGCCACAACGCTACTCTTTGGCGTCTTTGCCTCGGCGGCGCTATGCGGTATCGAAATCAATCGACGCCATGCACTCGAGTTGGTGGGGGTCGGAGCCGCAACCGGCGCTGCCTTTTCGATCGCCAATGTCGTTGGCGGAGAGCTTTTTGCCCGTCAGGTCTATCCGCTCGTCGTGCACCTGCCGCTTACCGTCTACCTGTGTGCGCGCTACCGTCTGAGCCCGCTGCTCGCGGCATTGGGCGTCACCAGCGCCTATCTGAGCTGTCAGTTCAGCAACTGGATGGGCATCGCCGCCTTTGCCGCAACCGATTCGCAGATCGCGTACTATCTGGCGCGCATCGCGACCACGCTCGGCGTCTTTGCCGTCCTGCTGCATTGGGCCGGCGACATTGGACCCCGCCTGGCGATTAAAAGCCCCACCGAGCTGGGCATCCTATTAATCCTGCCGCTCGTCTATTACGTCTTTGACTATGCCACCAACGTCTACACCACGCTGTTCCACTCGGGCTCGGTGGTGACGGTTGAGCTTTTGGCATTTGCGCTCTGTGCCTTCTATCTTATGTTTCTTGCCGTTTACCTGCGCGAATACGAAGAAAAGGAAACCGCCGAGCGAGAGCGTTGGATGCTCGAAACCCGCGACAGCGCCGCCATCAAAGAGCTCGAGGCTTGGCGTCAATCTGGGCGCGAGCTGTCGATTCTTCGCCACGATATGCGCCACTTCCTACGCGGCCTGGCGGCTTTAATTGAGGAGGGCCACACCGACGAGGCGCTCAAACGCATCGACGAACTCTGCGAAGCCGGTGACCGCACCGCCGTACGCCGCTTCTGCGCCAACGAGACCGTAAACATCGCGCTTTCGTCATTCAACTCAGATATCAATAGAAACGGCATTACCGCCAACCTGCGCGCCGCCGTACCCGAAACCGTCCACGTAGGTGACGCCGACCTGTTTAGCGTGCTCTCAAATGCCTTGGAAAACGCTATCACCGCCGCAAGCGCCGCACCCCAAGGAAAGCGATTCGTCGACCTTGACCTGCGACTTGAGGACGGCCAGCTGTTGCTGTTAGTTTCCAACACGTTTGACCGCGCGCCGCGCATGGTCGACGGCATGCCCGTGACCCGGCATGCGGGCCACGGCTTTGGAACCAAGAGCATCAAACTTGCCGTGGAGCGCATGAACGGCAACTGCCAGTTCCGCATTAACGGCGATCGGTTTGAGCTGCGCGCTGTGATGTAGAAGTACGGCGCCGATCTCGCGGCGCGCCTCGCCCGCCAGGCAATCGCTCGCCGGTGCCGATCCGCTACAGTGGAGCGACCGCCGGGGTCAGCTGCTTGATGTAGGCCCACATGCGCTGCTTGGCCGCTTTGTCGGTCAGCGCCGCCTCAAAGCCATCGAGCGCGAGCACGCGGCGGCCCTGCACATGGGCGACCAGGCCGGGCTTGAGCATGGCGGTGTCGAAGTCATCAATCGCCACGAGCATATCGGCGTAGGTTTCGCGCATGACATCGGCCGCGCTGTTATCGAGCAGCAGCACCGCCTCGGGATCCAGAGCCTCAAGCGCCTCGCGGAACAGCTCGCACGGCAGAGTCTCGCCCACCGCGACCGCTCCGTCACCTGTGCCGGCGACGCTTGCCAGCACGCAAAAATCCTCGGGCGCGTAGCCGATGGCCCCAAGCGCCTTGCGCAGCGCAGCACCGTCCGGACCGGCAGCCAGCTCGCCGCCCGAACGCTCGGCCTCGTCCAAATCGCCTTTGACCAGCACGATCGGCGAGCACGCGTTACCCACGATGCGCACGCCACGGACCGCAAGCGATGTGAGCTCCTGCTCGGCCGCCTGGGCGATGGCTTCTTTTTTCTGGCTTTGTGACGTGGACATGCGCTCTCCAATCGTTTGCGTGCCCACCATTATATAAAAGAGCTGCCCGCGAGTGGTTGCTTTGCGGGCGGCTGGGTATAAGCACGGTCGTACTGAGTTTTACGCGGCCGAGCCGCGTCGTATTATGGAGGTCACCATGGCTGACATTAAGCAGATTACCCCCGAGAACTTCGATTCCATCGTTAACGACAGCCTGCCCGTGCTGGTCGATTTTTGGGCGCCCTGGTGCGGGCCCTGCCGATCGCTCTCGCCCATCGTGGACGAGGTAGCCGATGAGCTGGCGGGCAAGCTTGCCGTTGCCAAATGCAACGTCGACGACAACCAGGACCTGGCCATGAAGTATGGCGTCATGAGCATCCCCACGCTGATTGTGTTTAAGAACGGCGAGGAGATTGACCGCTCGGTTGGCGCTCTGCCCAAGGCGAGGCTGCAGGCGCTGCTGGAGAAGCATCTGTAATACGCTTGTTACTTGCCCGCCGTCCATGAGCGGTTTTGCACCGCTCGCCGGACTGCCGGGTGCGGCGCGTGCGACCATGGATAGTATGGTAGTTACAAACAGCCCCCAGTGAACGGGTGCGAGTCGCACAGACTCGCACCCGTTTTCTTATGCAGCGGCGCGCAGAGCGGGCGTAGTAAAATCTGAATCACTGGATTACCGTCCACACAAGGAGATTTCCCATGCATGATGTTGGAATGAACATGAGCCAGCTTGCCATGAGCGTCAAGCAGGTCGACGACACCATCGAGCTCGCTCACGAGTGGAGCCATCAGTTGCTGCATGCGACCGAGAATTTTGACATGGAGCGCATCGGCGCCAAGCTCGAGGCAGCCATGGCCGCGCTGCACGAGGCCCACGACGCACTCGAGGGCTACGAAGAGGCCATCGAGGCCGACCACAACTCCGTCGGCTCCGTGAAGCTGGTGTAACGTGGCCGAACACGAGCACGGCTGCGGGTACGAGCACGAGCATCCGCACGGGGCGGACGGTGACGCAGGCTGCCACTGTAGTGGCTCCGGCTCCGAGCTGGTCCGCTTTTCGGTTACCGCACCGGACGACCTGCTGCGCCGTTTTGACGAACAGATCGCGCGCCGCGGCGACGTGGCCAACCGCTCCGAGGCCGTGCGCGACCTGATTCGCGCCTCGATCGCCAAGGAGCAGATGCGCACGCCCGATGAGCATGTTATCGGGTCGCTCACCATGATCTACGACCACCATACCGGCGACCTGACGCGCCGTCTGGACGAAGTGCAGCACGACTACACCGACGAAATCGTATCGACCATGCACGTGCATCTGGATCACCACAACTGCTTAGAGATTCTGGCGCTCAAGGGTCGCGGCGAGCGCGTCTACGAGCTGGCCGACCGTCTGCTGGGCCTGCGCGGCGTTAAGCACGGCGAGCTCACGTGCGCCGCCACCAAGCAGAGCCTGGGACTGTAGCGCACCTGTCCCTATTTGGTCGGTTTTGATGAGGGGTGTCGCATGCGACATGTGCATATTCATGTAACGGGCATTGTGCAGGGCGTTGGCATGCGGCCGTTTGTGTATCGCGAGGCCATGGCGCATGGCATTTGCGGATGGGTGCTCAACGCGGGCGACGGCGTGCATATCGAGGCGCACGCTCCGGCCGATGCGCTCGATGCTTTTGTTGCCGCGCTTTCTGAGCATGCGCCTGCGGCAGCCCGCGTAGAGTATGTCGAGGTTGTGGACCTGGCAGCCCACGGTTGGGATACCGCCAATGAACAGGGTTTTCGCATCGTAGCATCGCAGGACCAGACCGCGCACACGACGCTCGTCTCGCCCGATATCGCCACCTGCGATGATTGTCTGCGCGAGTTGTTCGACCCCGCCGATCGGCGCTATCACTACCCTTTTATCAACTGTACCAACTGCGGACCGCGCTTTACCATCATCCGGTCGCTGCCTTATGACCGAGCGGCCACGTCGATGAATTGTTTTCCTATGTGTCCTGAGTGTGCCGCGGAGTATGCCGACCCACTCGACCGGCGTTTTCACGCGCAGCCCGATGCCTGCTTTGATTGCGGGCCGCATATCATGTGGCGCGAAGCGAGCGTGGGCGATGAGCCGGGCGAAGCCGCCGCGTTGCCGGCCGTCGGCACCACGCGCGAGACCAGCGACGCCATTATCGACCGCTGTGTTGAGCTGCTGGCCGGTGGCGGTATCGTCGCCATCAAGGGTCTGGGCGGATTTCACTTGGCATGCGACGCTTCCAACGAGCAGGCGGTAGCCGAGCTTCGCCGCCGCAAACGCCGCAGCAACAAACCGCTTGCCGTTATGGTACGCGACCTTGCCGACGCTGAACGCCTGTGCCATGTCAACGACGTTGCACGCGGCTTGCTGGCCGGCAGCATTCGCCCCATTGTGCTGCTGCGCCGACGTGCTGCTTGCGAGAGCGGCGGCTCCCCCGACGCCCTCGCGCTCGCGCCGTCCGTCGCGCACGACCTTCCAGAGCTCGGTATTATGCTCCCCTACACCCCGCTTCAGCATCTGTTGCTTGCCGCGGCAGAAGCCCGCGGTATGCACGCGCTCGTCATGACCAGCGGAAACCTGAGCGAAGAGCCCATCGAGACCGATGACGATCTTGCCTGGGAGCGCCTCGTTGCCGCCGGCATTGCCGACGCGCTGCTCGGCAACGACCGCGCGATTCTCTCGCGCTACGACGACTCCGTGGTGCGCGTGGTCGACGGCGCCGTTATGCCTGTGCGTCGCGCGCGCGGATATGCGCCGCAGCCGTTAGCGCTGCCGGCGCTCGACGGCACTGCACCCTGCGTGCTCGCCTGCGGCCCACAACAAAAGGCCACGATCGCGCTCACGCGTGAAGGGACGAACGGCGAGGCAACCTGTTTTGTGTCGCAGCATATCGGCGGTGTTGAAAACGGCGGGACCTTCGATGCCTGGAACGCCGCGCGCACACGCTTGGAAGATCTCTTTGACTTGGCGCCCGCCGCCTTGGTCTGCGATTTGCACCCCAGCTATCTATCGAGCCAGTGGGCGCGCGAGCAGGCACGGGAGCACAATCTGCCACTTATCGAAGTCCAGCACCATCATGCGCACATCGCGAGCGTGATGGCAGAAGCGATTGTTGCAGGCCAGCTTGCGCCCGAGGCGCGCGCCCTCGGCATTGCCTTCGATGGCACGGGTGCCGGCACCGATGGCACCATATGGGGCGGCGAGTTTCTTGTCGCTGGCCTTGCTGACTTTGAGCGCGCAGCGCATCTGCGCACTTGGGCCCTACCCGGTGGCGTAGCGTCCGTACGCGATGCCCGCCGCAACGCCTTTGCCCTGCTCAGTGAGCTCGGCCTGCTCGAGCACCCAGGTGCCGCTCGGCTTTTGGACAGCCTCGACGAGCAAACGCGCCGCGTGACAGCCACCATGATCGAGCGCGGCATCAACAGCCCGCGTACCAGCAGCATGGGGCGTCTCTTTGATACCGCGGCAGCAATTCTGGGCATCTGCGACAAGGCAACCTACGAGGGCGAACCCGCCATAGAACTCGAAGCCGCCGCCTGGCGCGCGTTCAGCAGTGAAAGTGCCTGCCCCGCCGGCAATATGGCCAGCTTTTCCGTAACCGAATCATCCCGTCCGGACGACTGCCATGTTCTGAACTCCAGACCGCTTTTTGAGGCGCTTTTGGAGGGAATCAGGGCCGGCGCTGCGGCCTACAGGCTAGCGCTCGACTTCCATATCGCCATCGCGCGCTCTTCGGCACGAATTGCACGCGAAATCTGCGCGCGCGAAGGCATCGATACCGTCGCGCTCTCGGGCGGCGTGTTCATGAACCGACTTTTGCTTCAGCTCCTCACCCGCGAGCTTAAAGACGCAGGCCTTACGGTCTTGGTTCCCCAAACCGTACCCGCCAACGACGGCTGCATCGCCTACGGTCAGGCCGCCATCGCTCGCGCTCGCCTCGCGCAGACGGCGTTGCGATAGGCTGTTTTGCCAGCCTGCGCGCCGCCGTCTCACAGGTGTAACGCGTTTGCTCGTGACTCCCGCGAGCGCTACCATCAATTGATGGGTAATTAGGCGCCTATCCAGCGCAAAACGTATAAAAGGGGAACATTATGTGCCTTGCCGTTCCCGGTAAAGTGGTCAAACGCGACGACGACCTTAAGGCGACCGTCGACATGATGGGCATCGAGCGCCCCGTTTCGCTGCGCCTCGTGCCGACGGCACAGGTAGGCGACTATATTCTCGTGCACGCCGGCTTTGGCATTCAGATCGTCGACGAGCAGGAAGCCCAAGAGACACTCGAACTCGTCAATACCATGGCCGAGCTGGCCGAAGAGGACCAGCTCGCCACCAACCCGGCCGAGGCATACTAGTGGCGGCGGCGCAGCCGGTTCGCTCCGGTATCGACTTTTCGGCATTTCGCGACCCCAAGCTGGCTCGCGAGCTCATTGATCGTATTCACGAGCTTGTCGGCAACCGCAGCATCAACCTTATGGAAGTCTGCGGTACGCATACCGTGAGCATTGGCCGCTATGGCTTTCGCTCCATTATGCCGGCGGGACTCAAGCTGCTAAGCGGCCCAGGTTGCCCCGTCTGCGTTACCGCCAATCGCGATATCGACCATGCAATCGCGCTCGCCAACATAGACGGCGCCATCATCACCACCTTTGGCGACATGATGCGCGTGCCCGGATCGTCCACCTCGCTCGCCGCGCAAAAGGCAGCAGGGTGCGACATTCGCATCGTCTACTCCCCGCTCGACGCACTCGACATCGCTGAGCAAAACCCCGACCGCCCGGTCATCTTTATGGGTGTGGGCTTTGAGACCACCACGCCCACCATCGCCGCCGCCATCCTGGAGGCAGATGCACGCGGGCTGCAGAACTTCTCGGTCTACTGCGCCCATAAGACCACGCCGCCGGCGCTGCGCGCCATCGCCAACGATCCCGAGACCACTATCGACGGCTTTATCCTGCCGGGCCACGTCGCCACCATCACGGGCTTAGCCCCCTTTGGCTTTTTGGTCGACGAGTTTAAGACCCCAGGCGTGGTAACGGGATTTGAGCCGGTCGACATCTTGCAGGGTATCTACATGCTGATCCAGATGGTTGTCGAGAACAGGCCGGCGATCGACAACGCCTACCGCCGTGGCGTCAACGCAGACGGCAACCCCGTGGCGCGCCAGCTGGTCGAGCAGGTATTTGAGCCGTGCGATACCACATGGCGCGGGCTGGGGCCAATCGCCGACTCGGGACTCGCCATTCGTCCCGAATTCTCGCGCTTTGATGCCCGCACCCGCTTTGACGTGCCCATCGAGCCGACGGTCGAGCCACACGGATGCCGCTGCGGCGACGTGCTGCGCGGAGCCATTACGCCGAGCTACTGCCCTCTGTTCGGCCACGCTTGTACACCCGAGCATCCCGTCGGCCCCTGCATGGTGAGCTCCGAAGGTAGCTGCGCGGCGTACTACCGCTACCACGACTAGCCCAGACGCACCCGCACACCGGCACCACCCTCGATTGGAGTTTTCGATATGTCCCATAGCGTTACCGATAGCACTGTCCTGTTGGGCCACGGCTCCGGCGGCCAGATGATGAAGCGCATTATCGATGAGGTCTTTTTGGATGCTTTTGGGTCGCCCGAGCTGCTTGCGGGCAACGATGCCGGTGTCGCCGCGCTGCCCGCAAGCGGGCGAATCGCCATGTCAACCGACAGCTTTGTGGTAACGCCGCAGTTCTTCCCCGGCGGCAATATCGGCCGACTCGCCGTATGCGGAACCGTCAACGACGTCGCGACCTCGGGCGCTAACGTGCGCTACCTCTCATGCGGCTTTATCCTCGAAGAGGGCTATCCCATGGACAAGCTGCGCCAGATTGTGCAGACCATGGCCGAAACGGCGCGCGAGGCGGGCGTGTCCATAATCACCGGCGACACCAAGGTGGTCGAGCGTGGCGGTGCCGACGGCGTCTACATCAATACCGCCGGCGTGGGCGAAGTGCCCGCGGGCGTAACGCTCAGCGGTGCGAACTGTCGGCCCGGCGACGCCATCCTGGTATCGGGTACGCTAGGCGACCACGGCATCGCCATCATGAGCCAGCGCGAGGGCTTGGCGTTTTCGAGCGACATCGAAAGCGATGCTGCGCCGCTCAATCATCTGATTGCCGACGTGCTCGCCGCCGCCCCCGACACCCGCTGCTTCCGCGACCCCACGCGCGGCGGCCTGGCATCCACGCTCAACGAGTTTGCCCAGGCCAGCGGCGTTGCCATGGAGATCGACGAGGATGCCGTGCCCGTGCGCCCCGACGTGCAGGCGGCATGTGAGATGCTCGGCTACGATGTGCTGCAGGTAGCAAACGAGGGCAAGATGGTCGCCGTCGTGCCGGCCGAGCAGGCCGATGCCGCACTGGCAGCTATGCGCGCCGCGCGCTACGGCGAAAACGCCGCGATTATCGGTCGCGTGCTGCCGCTTGCCGAGGACACCCGTCCCGCCGTACGCGTGCGCACCGGCTGGGGATCGACCCGCATCCTCGACATGCTCGTGGGAGAGCAGCTGCCTAGGATTTGCTAGCGGCTGCTCTGCAAGCTGCCCAGCATCCGGCCACAATCGGCCCGCCCATTTTCACTGGGACGTTGCCCCACTCAAACTGCGGGGAGATGGAAGGGCCCTCCTGCCGAGCTAATGAACTGCCTCCCATTTCTTGGACATGAGAAATGGGAGGCTTTCTTT
>NZ_QSTX01000011.1:0-83444 GCF_003438785.1 Collinsella sp. OM06-18AC | reverse complement strand
GGAGTAGCATCGAAGGTTGACAAAACTATAGGAACACCCAATGACTAGGCCGCTTGCCTGCGATTTTTGACCGTTGGGCGGGCTTGCCGCCCTTGCCGCAAAAACGTTTTTGCATATCGGGTACAACGGGCTTTACGTGAGTAAAGTGCGCGCCGCGTCCACGTGTCGCGCTTTTAAAGGAGGCCCCATGCCTGGTGTTACCCCTGCAGATGTTTTGTCCAACTTTGGTATTACGCTGGTCGAAGATCCCGCCGAGAATCAGCCCCGTCTGCTGGTCGATCTACCCGCCGCGGAGCTCGTCGAGCACGCTATCCGCCGCGAAGAAGGCCGCATGGCATCCAACGGCGCGCTGGTGATCGAGACGGGGGAGCGCACTGGTCGTTCCCCCAATGACCGCTTTATCGTTGACACGCCCGACGTGCACGACAAGATCGCCTGGGGCGCCGTCAACCGACCGCTTTCGATCGAGAGCTACGAGACCATCAAGGCCGGTATCGTCAACTACCTCAACGAGCGCGACGTGTTCGTCACCCGCGGCATGGCCGGCGCCGACCGCAACCACACGCGCCGACTGCTCGTCGCCTGCGAGCGCGCCAGCCAGGCACTCTTCATTAAGCAGATGCTCGCCCGCCCGCTTGCCCGCGAAATCGCGCGCACCGGCGAGCCGGACTTCTGTGTGCTCGCCGCGCCGGGCTACCAGTGCGATCCCGCCATCAAGGGCCTCAACTCCAGCGCCGCCGTGGTCATCAACTTCCAGGAGCGCGTGATTTTGGTCGCGGGTACCGGCTACTCCGGCGAGATCAAAAAGTCCATCTTCAGCGTCATGAATTACCTGCTGCCCGTCGAGGACGACGTGCTGCCCATGCATTGCTCGGCCAGTATGGATCCCGTCACGCACGAGACCGCGGTGTTCTTTGGCCTGTCGGGCACCGGCAAGACCACGCTTTCGGCCAACCCCACGCGGCTGCTGATCGGCGACGACGAGCACGGTTGGTCCGACATGGGCATCTTCAACATCGAGGGCGGCTGCTACGCCAAATGCGAGGGCCTGGACGCGTTCCACGAGCCTGAGATCTTCAACGCCGTCCGCTTTGGCGCGATCTGCGAAAACGTGGTGCTCGACGAGAGCCGCAAGCCCAACTACGATGACGTCTCGGTCACGCACAACACGCGCGTGGCCTACCCTGTGGAGCACATTCCCAACGCGTGGACCAAGGGCATGGGCACCACTCCGAGCGTCGTGCTGTTTTTGACCTGCGACGCCTTTGGCGTGCTGCCGCCCATCTCGCGCCTGACGGCCGACGCCGCCATGTATCACTTTGTGACGGGCTTTACGGCCAAGATCCCCGGCACCGAGGTCGGCGTCACCGAGCCCACGCCCACGTTCTCTTCGCTGTTTGGCGAGCCGTTTATGCCGCTCGACCCCATGGTCTATGCCAAGATGCTCGGTGAGCGCATCGCCGACGGCCGCACGCGTGTGTACCTGGTCAACACCGGCTGGATTGGCGGCGGCTACGGCGTGGGCCATCGCATCGAGCTTGCCTACACGCGCGCCCTGGTGGCCCGCGCCCTCGACGGTACCATCGAGGACAGCGAATTCGTGCATGACGATATCTTTAACGTTGACATTCCCACCACGTGCCACGGCGTGCCCGACGGCATCCTGGTGCCGCGCCAGTACTGGCAGAGCACCGCGCGCTACGACGAGGCGGCGCACAACTTGGCCGTGATGTTCGAGGAGAACTTCGAGAAGAAGTACTCGCACCTGCCCGAGTCCGTGAAGGCCGCCGGTCCGCACGCTCAGGTGCACGCCGACGCCCGTCATCGCGGCCGCGGCCTGCTGGGACTCCGACACTAGCGTCGCCGCGAGTCCATATCCGCCACAAAGGGGACAGGCACCTTTGTGGCGGTTTTGCTTGGGCGAATGACTCGGGTTACAATACGCCTGACATATCGCCCCCTTCTCCGGATGGGGGCAGCGTAAGCGCTCTTGTGGCGGCACCGTAGGACTTTGAAGGTGGCCGTCGTAAGGGCGCTTTTTGTTTAGGCACCCGGGCTCGGGCGCATGCTATGAAGGGAGAGCACATGAAGAGTTTCGTTGCCGAGGATTCGTTTTGGGAGTTATTTCCGCAGGCGGCTGTCGGTGTTGTGGTCGTAAAGGGCATGAAGCCCGCGGCTCAGATTCCTCAAGAGGACGTTGATGCGATTGCCGCGTTGCTCGACCGCGCCAATATCGACGCGGAGCGTCATCTGACCAGCGATACCATCAGCGAGAATGCGCCGGTTAAGGCATGGCGCGAGGCATATCGCCTATTCAAGACCAAGAAGGGCGCGCGTTGCTCAATTGAGAACCTGCTCAAGCGCGTGCTCAAAGGAAAGCCGGTGGGCCACATTACGCCCGCGGTGGACATCTACAACACGGTGTCGCTGTCCTACGCGCTGCCCGTAGGCGGCGAGGATTTGCACGCGATTGAGGGAGACCTTTGCCTGAAGGTGACCGACGGTGGCGATTCATTTCTGCCGCTTGGCGAGGAGACAGATGACCCGACGCTGCCCGGCGAGCTCGCCTACATCGATGATGCGGGCGCCGTATGCCGCTGCTGGAACTGGCGCGATGGCGTTCGAACGGCGTTGTCCGATGATTCGGCCGATGCTTTCCTGGCGATTGAGTGCGTGGAGCCCGAGCGGATGGGGGATTGCCAGGCCGCGATCGATCGCTTAGCCGAGCTGCTCGAGCGCTATCTGGGAGCGACGGTTGTCGTTAAAACGCTTGTGACCCGCGACAATCCTTGCGTGGGGCTGTAGCGAAGTCTGCGGATCAAACTCGATGCCCCAAACCACCACAAAGGCGCCTGTCCCCTTTGTGGTGGTTTTTATGTTGATGGGTTAACAAATGGGATATTTGGGTACGGGTGTTGCCTTGTGCGGCTAAGATGTTTACCCGTTAGCATCATGTAAGCGAAAGGCGGTCGTCACCATGCAGCAGAACGACGAGACACGTTTTGAGGACTTTGTCGGACTGATCAGCGGCCTCTACAAGGAGATTCAGCGTATCAAGACGTCCGAAGGCGCAAGGCTGGGCCTCAAGGGCTCCGACGTTATGTGCCTGTACTATCTTGAGCGCAGCAAGGACGGCCTGACTGGCGCCGACCTCGCCCGCATGGCCGGCGTTACCCGTGCCGCCGTTTCGCGCACACTGGCACATCTGGAGGAGGGCGGCTACGTCGAGGTTGACGACTCGGGTGATGCGGCCGTCAAGTATCGTGCTCCGGTGCGCCTGACTGCCCTGGGCGGCGAGAGCATGAGCGAGGCCGATCGCATCATTCGCGAGGTGCTCGATACCACCGGCAAGGCCATGGGCGTGGAGCAGCGCGAGCAGATGTATGCATCGCTGCGCACGATCCTCAACACCCTGCGCGAGATCTAGAGCCGCGCTGGCGCTAGCTTTCAGCCAAGAACTGCATCGTCCCGTTTGAGCGCGTACGCCGTGCCGGGACATTGCTGTCAAAATTCCCTGCGCGAGACCTGCGCAAGAAAGGATTCGTTATGTCCGTCCGCATTATTACCGATTCCGCAAGCGATATGTCGCCGGCGGAGCACCCCGCTCTGCGTGTTCTGCCGCTGTCCGTCACCTTTGGCACCGATGTGTATATGGATGGCGTCGACATCGATCACCAGCGCTTTTACGAGATGCTTGTGGAGCGCGATGAGCTGCCCAAGACCGGTCAGGTCAACCCGTACGCCTTTTCGCAGGCGATTGCCGAAGCGCGTGAGGCCGGCGATGAGGCCGTGATTATTACCGTGGGAGCCAAGCTCTCGGGCACCAACCAGAGTGCTCGTACGGCACTTGCCGAGGCGCCGGGCGGCGACATGTTCGTCGTGGACAGCAATAACGTGACCTTGGGCGAGCGCGTGCTGGTCGAGTATGCGCTGCGCCTGGTGGACGAGGGCCAGGGCGCGGCTCAGGTTGCGGCGGCTGTCGAGGCCGTGCGCGACCGCGTGGTCGTCATCGGCCTGCTCGAGACGTTGGAGTACCTGGTGCGCGGCGGTCGCCTGTCTGCTGCGGCCGGTGCCGTGGGTACGCTGCTCAACGTAAAGCCCGTGGTGGCTGCCGAGGACGGTCTGATCGTGCAGCTGGGCAAGGCGCGCGGTTCCAAGAACGGACGTAACCTGCTCAACCAGAAGGTCGAAAAGGCGGGCGGCATCGACTTTTCCATGCCGCTGGCGCTCGGCTATACGGGCCTTTCGGATGCGGTGCTCAAGAAGTATATCGAGGACAGCGCGGCACTGTGGGCTGGCCACACCGAGGGCGAACTGCCCGTTCACACCATCGGCGCCACCATCGGCACCCATGTAGGCCCCGGCGCCGTAGCCGTAGCCTTCTTCCAGCCCGTTAACTAGCCCACCTGCCAAAACCACCACAAAGGGGACAGGCACCTTTGTGGTGGTTTATGCTATTCCGGGTGGAAGGGAGCGAGCAATGGCGTCTGAGGGCTTTTTTGAGCGGGTGTACGAGGTGGTCGAGCAGATTCCCGAGGGGATGGTCGCCACGTATGGTCAGGTGGCGCTGCTTGCTGGACGTCCACGAAGTGCGCGGTACGTGGGGTATGCCCTGCATGGCAATCCGCGCCCCGGCGAGATTCCCTGTCACCGCGTGGTGTTTGCCGATGGCCGCATATGCGATGGTTTTGCTTTTGGCGGTCCCGATGCTCAACGTGAGCTTTTGCTAGGGGAGGGTGTGGCGTTTAAGGACGACATGCACGTCGACTTGGCCGCCTGTCGCTGGCCTGCAGGGCTCTAGCGGCTCTGCCGTGGTTAAAACCACCACAAAGGTGCCTATCCCCTTTGTGGTGGTTTTGGCAGGTTTACCGAGGTTAACTTATGGAGAAGGTATGGCGGCGCGGTTTGTCGCAGCAAAGTAAACCACGGTGAACTATATTGTTTTCAGCAACGGAGCAGGCAATAGGCGATGAAAAAGCCTGCCCTGTTGAGTTTGATTCGCATTCCTCCCCTCTGTGCGATTCAACGGTGTACTTCGGGAACAGGCCCGCTGGCAACTATCTGCCAGCGGGCCTGTTCCTGTTTCGGTGAGGATTCAGCCTCACCGTCTATGTTGTGCGAAGGCGCTTTGCCTAGTACACCATGCCCATGGCGTCCTGAACCTCGGCCAGGGTCTGCTCGGCAATCTCGTTGGCGCGACGGTTGCCCTCGTGCAGCACGTCCTTCACATAGTCCAGATCGTTCTCATAGCGCTGACGACGCTCGCGGATCGGCGCGAAGTACTCGTTGACGGCCTCGGTCACGTACTTCTTGAGCTGGCCGGAGCCGCCCATGCCAATCTCCTCGGCAATCTCGACCTCGGAACGGCCGGTGCAGATGGCGGCGGTTGAAAGCAGGCCGGACACGCCGGGGCGATTCTCGGGATCGAACGTGATCATGCGCTCGGAGTCGGTCTGGCTCTTCTTGATGCGCTTGGCCGTCTCCTCGGCGGTCATCGAGATGTTAATGGCGTTGCCGTAGCTCTTGCTCATCTTGCGCCCGTCCAGGCCGGGCAGCAGCGGGGTCTCGGACAGCAGCGCGTCGACCTCGGGGAACACCTTGCCGTAACGGTTGTTAAAGCGGCGGGCGATGGTGCGGGTGAGCTCGATGTGCGGCAGCTGGTCGCGACCGACGGGCACCACATTGCCCTTGCAGAACAGGATGTCGCAGGCCTGGTGCACCGGGTAGGTGAGCAGAAGGCCGGTGAGCTCGTGGCCCGAGGCCTCCATCTCGGCCTTGACCGTGGGGTTGCGCGCCAGCTCGGCCTCGGAGACCAGCGACAGGAACGGCAGCATGAGCTGGTTTGCGGCGGGTACGGCGGAGTGCGCGTAGATCATGGTCTTGTCGGGGTCGATGCCGCAGGCAAGGTAGTCCATGACCATGTTGTACACGTTGTCCTGGATGTGCTCGGTCGTATCGCGGTCAGTGATGACTTGGTAGTCGGCGATGAGCACGTTGGTCTTGGCGCCCATGTTCTGCAGCTCAACACGGCCCTTGAGGGTGCCGAAGTAGTGACCCAGGTGCAGACGGCCGGTGGGGCGGTCGCCGGTGAGCATGGTGAACTTCTCGGGCGTTTTGGCCAGGCCCTCGCGAATGGCGTTGCTCTTTTGCAGCGCGACTTCGTAGCTGTTCTCGTTTGGCATGATTGCTCCTAACGTATGTTCATGGGTCAAGATGATAACGCGTTTATTGGAGGGTCGGGGCGTAAGTACGCGAGGGGCGGGAGAGCGGCGGCATGTGCGATGGGCGCGGCGTGGCTGCGCGTTTGGCCGGCGGCGCCTGGGCGCAGCCTCGGCAGCTTACCCTAGCGCCTGTGGTGGCGCTCCTCCCTGCGTTCTTCTGCCGCCTGCTCCTCCTGCTTAAAGGCGGGATCGTCGGGGGTGACGAGCTCGTCCTCGTGCGTGCGCTTGTTGTAATGGTGGCGCAGCACGGGCTCAAACAGGTGCAGGTGCTTGGCAAAGGCCGCCGAGCCAATGGCGAGTACGGTAAAGATGAGCACGCGCATGGGCACCTCGACCTGGTTAATCGCGGCGGCGCCGGCCGAAAGCATGATGCACCAGGCGTAGATGAGGAGCACTGCCTGCTTTTGGTTGTAGCCCTCTTGGATCAGGCGGTGGTGGATGTGGCCCTTGTCGGCCTGCCCGATGCTAATGTGGGCGCGCTTGCGGCGCACGATGGCGCTAAACGTGTCGATGATGGGCACGCCGGCAACGATGAGCGGGATGATAAGCGAGGTGAGCGCGGCGGTGCGGCTCACGTTGAGTAGCGAGATGGAGCCCAGCGCAAAGCCCAGAAGCAGCGACCCCGAGTCGCCCAAGAAGATGCTTGCGGGGTTGAAGTTGTAGCGCAAAAAGGCCAGACAGGCGCCAAAGAGCGCAATGGAGAGCGCGGCGGCGTCGATGCGGCCCGAGAGAACGGCCATCGAAAACATGGTGAACGACGCGATGCCGCAGATGCCCGTGGCTAAGCCGTCGAGGCCGTCGATGAGGTTAATGATGTTGGTGAATGCCACCAGATAGATCACGGTGATGGGGTAGGCGAGCCATCCGAGCATGATTTCGCCGGGGGCAAACGGGTTGACGATGACGCCGATGCGCAGGCCACCCACGCAGGCGATGAGCGCAGCGAGGACCTGTCCGGCCAGCTTTTGCTTGGGCTTGAGCTGGATGACGTCGTCGATAGCGCCGGTCGCAAAGATGACGGTAAAGGAGAGCGCTAGCATGGGATAGCTAATGTGAAGGCGCGGGTGCGGCACCAGGACGGGCGGCCAGCCTAGGTGCCAGGTGCCTAGGATTTGCACAATGCAAGCAACGACCAGGCCCAAAAACACCGCCGTTCCGCCCAAACGCGGGATGGGCTTGGTGTTGATGCGGCGCTTGGAAGGATAGTCGACGGCGTCGAGCTTAATTGCCAAGCGCTTGACCAGGGGCACCATGAGGAAGGTCGTGATAAAGGCCGCCGCTGCCACGCATAGGTACGGTATGTAGCTCGGGGATGAAGCCATGAATCTAAAAACCGCCAAGCGTCGAAGGAAAAGGTCAGAAGAACGCCATGCGCAAAGGGCATAGCCGAACCATGATACTCGACCACGGGGGGTGCATGGAATTGCATGCAGCGATAATCACGCGCTTACCAGATATTGGGATGTTGTCGATGGCTTGTCGGGATACCGGCGGGGATCCATATGGGCTGTAACGGTGGTTTTCGGCAAATGAAAACCACCCCCCACGTTACGAAAATGAACCCACCTAAAACAGGTGGGTGCCCTCATCGACTGTTCCAGCGTCCTTAACAACGAAGGATACCTGTACTAGGTACGACTGTGTGGGCTCCCTAAATAAACGCGACGGTTCACCCAGTTGCTCCGCGGGGGGCGGAATACCTACATCATAAAGCGGCACTTTGTCGATTCCAGTCTTGACATTATAAAAATCGTGTCGGACGATTACGGCGCCTTGGGCTCGAGCCGTCTGTGCGGTTGGTCCCTTTACGTTTGAGCTGCTGAATCATTGTTTTGGAGCATGTTTTTATGCCGACGCCGTTGACCGAACTTTTTTCGCCCGCCTGCCATTTGTGTCCGCGCCGTTGCGGTGCGGCGCGCGACGAGGGCGCGCGTGGCGTGTGCGGCGCCGACAACACGCTTAAGGTCGCCCGCGCGGCGCTCCATATGTGGGAGGAGCCGCCCATTTCGGGCGAGGCCGGCTCGGGTACGATTTTCTTTAGCGGCTGTTCGCTCAAATGTATCTACTGCCAAAACCACGAGATCTCGACGGGCAATTTCGGTCTTGAGATTTCGCCCGAGCGTTTGGTCGAGATTATGCTGGAGCTGCAGGACCAGGGCGCCAATAACATCAACCTGGTGACGGCGACGCACTATGCGCACCTGTTGCCTGCCGCGATTGCCGCGGCACGGACGCGCGGGTTGGTCATCCCAATTGTCTACAACACGAGTGGTTACGAGCGCGCGAGTGCCGTGGCAGCGCTGGGCGACCTGGTCGACGTGTGGCTTACGGACTTTAAATATGCCGATGCCGGGCTTGCGCAGTCGCTTTCTCATATTAAGGACTACCCGCGCGTGGCCGTGTCGGGTCTGGCCCAGATGGCGCGCGAGATTGAGCGCCGCGGGGGAGAGCTGGTAGACGAGGACGGGCTCATGAGGCGCGGCATAATCGTGCGTCATCTGGTGCTGCCGGGGCATGCGGACGATTCGTGCCGCGTGTTGGACCTGGTGTGGCAGACGGTGGGCGACGTGCCGATCTCGGTCATGAACCAGTACACGCCCAATGCCCTCATGCGCGAACAAGGCGGCGACCTGGCGCGCGCCGTGACGCGCGAGGAGTACGAGCAGGTGCTCGACCATGCCGACGACCTGGGCTTTACGACGATGTTTTGGCAAGAAGGCGGAGCGGTAGACGAGAGCTTTACCCCGGCGTTCGACACCACCGGCGTCCTCACCAGCGCAAAGTAGTGCGCTCGCCGATGATTTTTCTGGGACGGGGATTAAAAAATCATCGAGAGGATCGCCTGCTCGAAAAGTTGTCAAAATAGCCGCGTCCCAAAAAGACTGGGTATTGGGCGTTGACAGTTGGCGAGCCGTAGGTAAAATATCAACTTGTCTTGGGGACGTAGCTCAGTTGGGAGAGCGCTGCCGTCGCATGGCAGAGGCCGAGGGTTCGACTCCCTTCGTCTCCACCCTTGGATTTGATAAGCCGCTGACATTGTGTCGGCGGCTTTTTTTAAAAGAAAGGGCTGTACCATGGCCGAGCTTGAGTCCCAACCACTGTCTGCCGAGGAACGCGCCGAGTTGGAAGAGCTCCGCGCCGAGAAAGCTCGTCGCGAGGCCCAGGAAGAGGCACGCCGCGAGCGTGAGGAGTTGGCCGCCCTGCGTGCCGAGCGCGAGAAGGCCGAGGAGGCCGCTGCGAAGGTTGCATCCGAGCCCAAGCCCGCGCCCGCACCCAAGCCCGCTGCTGCGAAGCCTGCACCTGCCGCGCCCAAACCTCAGCCTAAAAAGGCCGCTCGTCCCAAGTCCGTCGATCCCAAGCCGAGCCGTGACGAGATGAGCTTTGCCCAGCGCATGGTTACCTCCAAGGAGCCTGCGGGTGAGAACGAGATCCCCGGTATGGCGCCGGCTCAAAAAATCATCATTGTCCTTGCCCTCATCGCGTTTGTCATCTTTATGGGCTACACGATCCTGACCAGCATGGGCCTGCTTTAGCCTGTTCGCGCTGGGCTCCATGCCCGCACGCCCGCCTCGCCAACCCTCAACCTCTGCACAACGCATCCGAAAGGTCGCCCCATGGCTTTGACCGACATCTCGCATCCCACCGACATTGCAATGCTCACCGATCTGTACGAACTCACTATGGCCCAGGGCCTGTGGGAGAGCGGCAAGGCCAATGAGCAGGGTTGCTTTACGGCGTTTTACCGCGACCATCCCTTCGGCAGCGCGTATGCCGTCATGTGCGGCACCGCCGAGCTGCCCGAGCTTGTCGAGAACCTGCGCTTTACGCCCGAGGACATCGACTATCTAGCTTCGCTCCAGGCTCCGGCCGGCGGCTCGATGTTTAAGCCCGCATTCCTCGACTACCTGCGCAACTTCCGCGCGCATGTGAACATTGACGCCGTGCCCGAGGGCGAGCTCGTCTTTCCGCGCGAGCCCATGGTGCGCGTCACCGGCCCCGCGCTGGAGTGCCAGCTGCTCGAAACGGCGTTGCTCAACATTGTCGGCTTCCAGACGCTTGTCGCTACCAAGACGGCGCGCGTGGTGCTGGCGGCGGACGGCCGTCCCGTTGCCGAGTTTGGCCTGCGCCGCGCCCAGGGTCCCGATGGCGGGCTGGCCGTCGCGCGCGCGAGCTACGTTGCCGGCTGCTCCTCTACATCCAATGTGCTCGCCGGCCGCCGCTACGGTATTCCCGTCTTTGGCACTCATGCGCACAGCTGGGTGATGAGCTTCGATTCCGAGCTCGAGGCATTCCGGGCTTTTGCTAAGTCGAGTCCCAAGAACTGCACGCTGCTCATCGACACCTACGACGTACGTGAGGGCTGCGAGCATGCCATTACGGTTGCCAAGGAGATGGAGGCGGTGGGCGAGCGTCTGTCGGCTATTCGCATCGACTCCGGCGACCTCGCCAAGCTCTCCAAGTATGTGCGCGGCCGTTTTGATGCCGAGGGCCTGCCCTATGTGGGGATCTCGGTTTCTAACGATCTGGATGAGTACACGATTCAGTCGCTGCTCGACCAGGGCGCGCCCATCGATAGCTTTGGCGTGGGTACCAAGCTTGCGACCTGCTATGACCAGCCGGCGCTGGGCGGCGTGTACAAGCTTTCCGCCCGCCGTGCGAGCGAGGCAGATCCATGGACGCCGGTGGTCAAGCTCTCTGAGCAGCCATACAAGCGCACGATCCCGGGTGTGCAACGCGTGCGCCGTTATTACGACGGCTTTGGCGGCCCGGTCTGCGACATGATCTACGACGAGGACCATCTGGCGGGGGAGGGCGCCGCGCGCGGCAATACCCTCGTGGCCGTGAATGATGCCGCCCTGGTGACCGACGTGTCCGAACTTGAGTATCGCGAGCTGCTGGTGCCGATCGTGCGCGATGGCAGCGCGGTGGCTCCGCGTGAGAGCATCCAGGACGCGCGCGAGCGCTGTGCTTGGGCACTCGATCATCTGGACGCAGCTTTCAAGCGCTTCCTGTACCCGCAGACCTATGTGGTGGGCATGGAACAGGGCCTGGCTCAGGTGCGCGACGAGCTCGTGCGCAAGAACATGGCCGCGGCTTCGGCCTTCCCCTGGGCAAAATAATCCGAAGGGGACGGAGGAACACGGATTATTTTCTCGCTCGGCCCGTTCGCCCGTTCGCTGAACATTCGATTGGTTTGACGTATGACGACTTCTTATAAAACGATGGTGGTAAAGATCGGTTCGTCTACGGTGGTGGGCGCCGACGGCAAGGTCAACCGCGCCTTTATCGGCGGGCTTGCCGATCAGGCCGCAGCGCTGCGCGAGCTTGGCTGGCGCCTGGTCGTGGTGAGCTCGGGCGCTATCGCCTGTGGCTATCCCGTGCTGGGCTTCGACCACAAGCCGGTCGGCGACCTGCCGAGCCTGCAGGCGTGCGCCTCGGCTGGTCAGTGCATCATCTCGTCGGCCTACGACGAGGAGTTCCATGCACGGGATCTGCTCACCTCGCTCGTGCTACTCACGCGCCACGACACGGCCCGCCGCACGTCCTACCTGCACGCACGCGACGCCCTGCTGCGCCTGGTGGAGCTTGGCGTGGTGCCTGTTGTCAACGAGAACGATACCGTTACCGTCGACGAGATCAAGTTTGGCGACAACGACACGCTGGCGGCGCTTGTGAGCTGCCTGGTTTCTGCCGATCTGTGCGTGACGCTCTCGGACATCGACGGCCTCTACACCGCCAATCCGCATGAGGACCCGACGGCCGAGTTTGTCCCGGTCGTGCATAAGATCGATGCCAAGATCATTGCCTCGGCGGGCGATTCTTCGACCTCGGTGGGTACGGGCGGCATGATCACCAAGATCCGTGCAAGCCGCATTCTCATGACGGCTGGCATTCAGAGCGTGATTTGCTCGGGCGAGGAGCCCGATGCGCTCGTGCGTCTCGCCCGCGGCGAGAGCGTGGGTACGCTGTTCGATCCGCCGGCGGAGCGCCTGGACATTGCGCCCCGCAAGCTGTGGATTGCGCTGGGCGATAAGGCCCATGGTTCGGTGACGGTCGATGACGGCGCCGCGAAAGCGCTGGTCAGTCGTGGCTCGTCGCTGCTTGCAGTGGGTATTCGCGAGGTCGATGGTGATTTTGCCGAAGGCGATGTACTCGACGTGTGTGACCCGAGCGGCATGGTCGTCGCCCGCGGTATCGCCGAGGCCGATTCGGACGTGCTGGAACTTGCAGCCGGCCGCCGCCAGGACCAGATCGTCAGCAACCGCCTGCTGGCGGATCTGGCAGAGAAGCCCGCAATCCATAGGGACAACTTGATAGTGTTCGCCTAACCAATTGACGCTGCAAACGCCCCTAAGCGGCAATCTGACGTTCAATCGTCGGGCATGACCAAAAGGTCAATGCCCTCCTCTTTCACGTCACCTTGCTCGCTTAGGGGCGTTTTCGCTTTCTGTCCTCTACCAGCGGCATTGTCGTTGCCGGCACTTGGGGACGTTCCTATTGTGCCGGCAGACGGGGACACTCCTTTGCTAGAAGATCTGGCGCAGGTCTCCGCGGTTGAGGGCTTCGTCGAAGAGGTGCTTGAACACCACGCTGCCGTGCAAGCCGTCGTGCTCGAACTCGTTGGTCACCCAGGCATGCGAGTTGCCCACGCGACTGAGCGTATCGAGCTGCATGCCCGAGTCCACGTACATGTCATCGAAGTACACCGCGGCCTGCAGGGGCACCTCGTTGCACGCCAGGCGCTGCGGGTCGTAGATCTTGTCCCAGCTTGTGTCTTCCATAAGCAGATCCATCGCCGGCTTGAAGGGCTTAAGTTCGGGCATCTGCTCAAACATCCACGGGAACATGGCCTCGCCGGTAAACATGAGCGGTCGCGTGAGCGTGTCGAACTCGGCACGACGGGCCTTCTCTTCTGCCGCGGCCCAGCGAATGGGCATGGTGTCGCCGTCGGCGTAGATGAACTCCTGAAGCGTCCAGTACAGCGGATTCGTGCGCGTGTTGGTGCGCTCGAAGGCGCGCATCAAAAAGCTGTCAGATACCGAGGCGCCGCAGGCCAGCGTGCCGTCGCCGTCAACAAAAGCATGATCGATAATCCAATGCATGCGCTCAAAGCTCGGCTTCATGCCAAAGTCGCTGCCCATGAGCTGTAGGCGTTCGACCGTCATCGGCGAGCCGTCGGGTAGCACGGGCTTTTGCTCCTCGAGGGCATCTGCCAGGGCCGCCACGCGCTCGACGTCGGCGGGGTAGCGGTCGTAATACTGCTGCGTCTTGGCGGTCATGCGCGGGAAGGTGTGTGCGTAGACCTCGCTGGCGCTTGCCGGGACGTGGGGAATGCCACCGCAGGTAAAGCTCGCCGCCACGCCCTCGGGGAAGAGCGACAGGTAGCTCAGCGTCAAAAAGCCGCCGTAGCTTTGGCCGAGCGTGACCCACGGCTTGCCGCCAAAGCCCACCAGGCGCAGGTACTCAAAATCGCGCACGATGGAGCTGGCGAGGTGGCGCTTGAGGAAGTCCGCCTGTGAGTGGGCCGCATTGGCTCCTGCTGCCTCGGCGCGCTCGCCCAGGGCCGCGATCGTGCGTCCGTCAACACAGCTGCTGCGTCCGGTGCCACGCTGGTCAGGCAGCACGACGCGGAAATGCTTGACGGCCTCCTCGATCCAGCCGTCGCTCGTGGGCGACAGCGGACGCGGGCTTTCGCCACCGGGGCCGCCCTGCAAAAACAGGAGCAGCGGCAGATCGTCGTTGATGCGGTCAGGTGCGCAGACCACGCGGTAGAAAAGCTTAATGCTCTCGGGCGCGCCGGCGATGGGCGCCGGCATGGCGCCGCGGCGCATGGTGCTGCCGACGGCCAACAGCATCGGCTCCAGGCCGCGCCAATCCAAGGGGATGTCGATGCTGTGGTCCTCGACATAGAGGCCGGGGACGTGGTACGAAGTGATGAGGGCCATGCGTTACTTCCGTTCGTTGCGGTGTTTCGGGTTGACCAATTCTACCTCCGTCGGCGAGGATGCGCGTAAATCGGCTACCATGGTGGGCAAACATCTAAGAGAAAGGGCCGTCCATGTCGGTCGATATAGCCACGTATGTCCACGATCTTGCCGTCGAGGCCAAGGCCGCTTCTGCCGCGCTTGCCACGGCGAGCGATGCCCAGCGCCAGGAGGCCGTGCGCGTCATGGCCGCGGCGCTGCGCGATGGTGTCGACTCCATCGTCGCCGCCAACGAGCTCGACATGTCCGCCGCGCGCGATGCGGGGACCTCGGCAGGGCTCCTCGATCGCCTGTTGCTGACGCCCGAGCGCGTTGAGGGCATGGCCGCCGGCCTGGAGAAGCTTGCCGAGCTGCCCGATCCCGTCGGCCGCGTGCTCGACCATCGCGTGCTTGCAAGCGGCGTGGACCTTACCCGCGTGAGCGTGCCGCTGGGTCTGGTTGCCATGGTGTACGAGGCGCGCCCCAACGTGACGGCCGATGCCGCGGGCATCTGCATCCGCACCGGCAACGCCTGCATCCTGCGCGGCGGTTCGCTGGCCTATCACTCGTGCGCCATGATTGCCGAGCTGCTGGCCGATGCGCTTGAGGCCCAGGGTTTCCCGCGCGAGGCCGTCTCGATGATCGAGTCTACCGACCGCGAGGCCACCGGCGAGCTCATGAAGCTCCGTGGTATTGTCGATGTGCTCATTCCGCGTGGCGGTGCGGGCCTGATCCAGCGCTGCATGCGCGAGTCGCTCGTGCCGGTGATCGAGACGGGCACGGGCAACTGCCACATCTATGTGCATGAATCCGCCGACTTCGATAAAGCGCTCAATATTATCGTCAACGCTAAGACGCAGCGCGTGGGCGTGTGCAATGCCGCCGAGTCGCTGCTGGTCGACCGTGCCGTGGCCGATGCGTTTTTGCCCGCGGTCGTTGCCGTGCTGCATGACCACGGCGTGCTCATGCACGGCGACGAGGCCACGTGCGCCGCGTGCGCCGACGCCGGCTTTGTGGAGGGCGATGACTACGCCGCCGCGACTGAGGAGGACTGGGGTCGCGAGTATCTGGCGCTCGAGATGAGCGTGAAGGTCGTGGCAAACGAGGACGAGGCCATCGCGCACATCAACCGCTACGGCACGATGCACTCCGAGGCCATCGTTGCCGAGGACACGGATGCTTGCGAGCGCTTCCTGGACGCGGTCGATGCCTCGGCCGTGTACGCCAACGCCAGCACGCGCTTTACCGACGGCGGCGAGTTTGGCCTGGGCGCCGAGATCGGCATCTCGACCCAAAAGCTCCACGCCCGCGGCCCCTTTGCCGCCGAGGCCCTCACCACCTACAAATACAAGCTCCGCGGCACCGGCCAGGTCCGTCCCTAAACCTGTTGCAAACGAAAAACCACCACAAAGGCGCCTGTCCCCTTTGCGGTGGTTATAGGTGGCGTGGGCGGTTAGGCCTGGAAGGTGTCGCGGTCGGGGGCGAAGGACTGCATGGCCGCGATGGTGCGGTCGAAGAGCTCGGGGAGCTCCCAGCCCAGCATCTCGGCACCCTGCGTAATCACGTCACGCGAGCAGCCGGCGGCAAAGCGTTTGTCCTTGAACTTCTTCTTGAGCGACTTGGTCGTAAAGTCCATGACGCTCTTGCTTGGGCGCATGATCACGGCAGCACCGATCAGGCCGGTGAGTTCGTCGCAGGCAAACAGAATCTTTTCCATCTGCAGCTCGGGCTTGGGCAGCGAAGAGTTGAAATCGGACGTGTGCGTTTGGATGGCGCGAATGAGCTCGGGCGATGCGCCCTCGCCCTCGAGGATCTTGGCGGCATAGATGGTGTGGTTCATGGGGTCGTCCTCATGCTCCTCCCAATCCAAGTCGTGCAGCAGGCCGACGATGCCCCAAAACTCCTCGTTCTCGGGGTCGAACTCGCGCGCAAAGTATCGCATGGTGCCCTCGACCGTTTCGCCGTGGGTGATGTGGAACGGGTCCTTGTTGTGCTCGTTGAGCAGTTCAAACGCGCGGTCGCGGGTGATTCCGGCGGTAAGCGGCTCTGCCATAAGTGACTCCTTGTACTCGTGGGTATCGCTAATGAATGAATGCTACTAGAACAAGAAAACCACCACAAAGGTGCCTGTCCCCTTTGTGGTGGTTTTTGGCGCGGGTGGGTTAGTTGAGGGCGGCTTGGGATAGGCGGGCTTCGGCGTCCTCCTCGGTGACGCCCAGGGCCACGGCGAACTCCTCGATAGAGCGGCGCTTGGCTTCCTTGAGTACGCGCATGTAGTAAGAGCTAGGCTTTTTATCTGCTTCCTCGGCCTGGCGAATGCGGTGCATCATGGTCTTTGCCACGCGGACCGTCTCGGGTGCGCCCAGCTTAAGTTGCTGCTTAAAGTGTGTCTCCTCCAGCGAGCTGTTGCGCTCGGTAAAGGTGTCGCACTCGAGCTCGTCATAGTGGCTTAGCAGATGCTCGGCATCTTGCTGGGAGATGGCGGCATGCAAACGATCGGCCTGCGCCACGGGGTACATAAGGATCGTCTGCGCATGTCCCTGCTTGGTCTCGAGCAACAACATGGGCTGCGGCGTGTCGTCCCTAAAACCGACGACGGTGCAGACTCCCTGACCCGGATGAATGACGTGTTGACCGATTGAGAACATGCTACCTCCAACTTATACGAATTTGCGTATGTCTAGAATACCACGTTGACGTGCGCAAACCCTGACTTTATGCAGGAAAAGCACACAACTCCGATAGGTAAGAGTATTCGATATGATGCACCGCTCATTCACATGTTTATGCAGTTCAAACGCGTGCATAATCTGCAGGAAAACCGCCAACTTTGTACAGCCGTGCAAGAGCAGTAGTCATTTTTGTGCATATGCAAAATCGATTGGCTTTACCCTGCGACAGTGTGCGTCGCTTGTGATAGAGTGCTACAAACTCTGGCTTTTGCCCTACGAGTGACCAAGAGCTCGGGGGCTTTAACACAAGGAGGATCTATGCCCGAGAAGATTGAAGAGCTGGTACGCGCTGCGCTTGCTGCGGCCCAGGAGGCCGGCGACCTTTCCGCATTTGAACTTGACGATTGCGCCATCGAGCGACCGGCTGATACTTCTCATGGCGAGTGGACCTCTACCATGGCCCTGAAGTCCGCCAAGCTGGCCCACTGCGCCCCGCGCAAGATCGCCGAGGCCATCGTTGCCCATATGCCCGAGGATCCCGCGATCGAGAAGGTTGAGATCGCAGGCCCCGGTTTCATCAACTTCTACCTCTCCGTTGCCGTTAAGAATGCCATCTTTGGCGAGGCTCGCGAGAAGGGCATGGACTTCGCTAAGTCCAACGTCGGTGGTGGCCTGAAGACCCAGGTCGAGTTCGTTTCCGCCAACCCCGTCGGCCCCATGCACATCGGCCACGGCCGCTGGGCCGCGCTGGGCGATTCGCTCTGCCGCGTTATGGACCACGCCGGCTATGAGATCCAGCGTGAGTTCTACATCAATGACCACGGCTCTCAGATGAACACCTTCGGCAACTCCATCAGCACGCGCTATATGCAGCTTGCCGACATCATCGCCAAGCAGGGCGTTGATATCGACGAGGCTCACAAGCTGCTGATCGCCGACCGTGACGCCTTTGTTGCCGACGAGAACGACGAGCACCCCGAGACCCATCCGTATCAGGACAACTTTGCCGAGACCTTGGGCAAGGACTCTTACGGCGGCGACTACATCATCGACGAGGCCGCCGAGTTCTGGCGCACCGACGGCGATAAGTGGGTCAACGCCGATCCTCAGGAGCGCATGGAGAGCTTCCGCGAGCGCGGCTATGTAAAGATGGTCGATAACATGCGCGACCTCTGCCACGCCGTCAACTGCGACTTCGATCGTTGGTACTCCGAGCGCTCGCTGTATGTGAAGGACACCGAGGGCGAGACCGCCGGCACCTCCGCCGTCGACCGCGCTTTTGAGAAGCTCGACAAGATGGGCTACCTCTACACCAAGGACGGCGCCCTGTGGTTCCGCTCCACCGATCTGGGCGACGACAAGGACCGCGTCCTGATCAAGTCCGACGGCGAGTACACCTACTTCGCCTCCGACGTCGCCTATCACTGGGATAAGTTCCAGCGCGTCGATCACGTCATCGACATCTGGGGCGCCGACCACCACGGTTACATCGAGCGCGTACGCTGCGTCTGCGACGCTCTGGGTTACCCCGGCAAGTTTGAGGTTCTGCTGGGCCAGCTCGTCAACCTGCTGCGTAACGGCAAGCCCGTCCGTATGTCCAAGCGCAAGGGCACCATGGTGACCCTGCAGGAGCTCGTCGACGAGGTCGGCTCCGATGCCGCTCGCTACACGCTCATCTCCAAGAGCTCCAACCAGATGGTCGACTTCGACATCGAGGCCGTTAAGAAGCGCGACAACTCCAACCCGGTCTATTACGTGCAGTATGCTCACGCCCGCGTGTGCTCCATCCTGCGCCGTGCCGCCGACGTTACCGCCGAGCAGGCCGACGAGATGGGCATGAAGGCCGTTGCCGCCAAGGCCATCGGTGAGAACGTCGATTACTCGCTGCTGACCGACCCGACCGAGCTCGCCCTTTCGCGCAAGCTCAACGAGCTCACCGACCTGATCGCCAGCTGTGCTCGCGATCGCGCTCCGTTCCGTCTGACCCACTTTGCCGAGGAGCTCGCCGGCGACTTCCACAGCTTCTACGCTGCCTGCCAGGTTCTGCCGAGCGAGGGCCGTCCCGTCGACCCCGAGCTTTCGCGCGCCCGTCTGGCAGCTTGCGACGCTGTCCGCGTGACGCTCGCCCTGGTGCTTACCCTCGTTGGCGTTTCCGCGCCCGAGCAGATGTAATCTGCGGGTCATTTGACCGTGTAGGTTTGGTTTAACTGAGCCCTATAAGCCCGATCTCCTACGGAGGTCGGGCTTTTTTCGCAAACGCTGACGTATTGATGAATTTGGAACTGCTGGAAATACGAAACTATGCCAGTTTACTACGATGAATTGAGGAATTCTAACCACGCCGGCGTTTTGCTAAAAAGTGCAAGGCATCTACCTGCGGTTTTAGTTCAACAAGTTTCGGAGTGGTCGCGGTTGAGCGATTCATCGTAGTAAACCGCCATAGTTTTGGCGGAGGCAGTCAGATTTGTGGGTGGCAAACAAAGAGTGTCCCTTTTGACTAGTCGTTTAAGAACGTCCCCAATGACTAAGTTGCAGGTGGCGGCGGTTGTGTTACACTAACGCTGCGTAGTTGACGCAATCATCTCGATACAGATCAATGATGTCCGTCGTTTTGAGCGGAACTAGACTGTTTAGCCGCCCTGAAGGTTTATGCAGGGAGCATGTGATCACAGGGCTTGAAAAGAAAGTTGAGCAAACACTGTGTCTGATCAACAGCAAGAAAACGAAATAACGACGACGCAGGCCGCTCCCGCTGCACCGGTTGCGTCGGACCAGGTCGCGGCGCCCGTTCAAGCCTCGGCTCCTGAGACGCCTAAGGCTGCTTCGACGCCTATGCCTGTAGCGGCTGAGAAGGCCGTGCCTGCAACTGGTGAGGAGGCTGCTCCGGCAAAGCCCAAGCGCACGCGCCGCACGGCCAAGCCTGCCGCTGACGGCGAGGAGGTCACCAAGCCAAAGCGCCGTACCACGCGCACGACGCGCGCCAAGCTCACCGTTGCAGCTGACTCCTCGGCGCCGATTTCCGATGAGGTCGCGCAGGCACGTGCGTTGGCGCAGATTAGCGAGGCTCAGGTGGTGCGCGCCCGCCGTCGTGCTGCCGAGCGCGAGGCCGCGGCTCTGACCGAGCTTGCAGCTCCGTCTGTACTCGAGACCCCTGCCGCCACCGAGGTTCCTGCCGCCGACCAGCCGACCGAGAAGCTGGCACCGCGCACACGCCGTCGCACGGCTGCTAAGGCCGAGCAGGTTGCGGAACAGGTAGTCCCCGAGCCCACTGAGACTTCGGTCCGTTCCGCGGCAGGGGAGGGTGCATCGTCTGTTGAGCCCGCTGCGCCTGTCGAGGCCAGCGAAGTTCCCGTTGTCGATCCGGCTTTGCGCCCGCACCGTCGCGGTCGCAAGCCTAAGGCCTTTGTCGAGGCCGAGAAGGCCGCAGCCGCAGCCGCCGCCGCTCGGGATGCTGCGGCGACCGCCAAGTCCTCAACTGCTGCCGATGAACCCGTCCAGGATGCTACGACTTCCGAGGCCGTTTCTGCCGATGCCGAGCCCGCCGACGTCCGTCCCGGTCGCAGGCGTCGCACTGCTGCTAAGCGCACGTCCAAGGCTAAGGCTGCCAAGAAGGGCGCGTCCGAGGATTCCACCGAGACGACCGCCGATGTATCGACTGATGCCGCCGAGCCCCAGGACGTCGAACAGCCTGCATCCGAGAAGCCCAAGCGCGGTCGCAAGAAGTCCGTTAAGGCCAAGGCCGCCGAGCAGCATGCTGATGTCGAAGCGCAGGTTGATTCTGGCGCCGAGGCCAATGACGCCGCCGCGGCCAATGTTGGCACCGCCGCAACCGATGGTGCCGCCCCCGCTGAGGGCGAAGACGGCACTCGTCCCAACCGTCGCCAGCACAAGCGCAACGACGAGCGCAACGAGCGTAAGGACGACCGCAACAACGACCGTCGCAACCGCCAGCGCGATCGCAAACAGCGCAACAAGGAGCGTAATGCCGCTCCCACCGAGCCCACGCTTTCGCGCGAGGAACTCGCGGCCATGAAGGTCGCTGAGCTGCGCGAGAAGGCTAAGGAGTTCGAGATCGAGACGACCGGCAAGAAGAAGGCCGAGCTCGTCGAGGAAATCTACGTCACCGCTGCGAAGGCCGAGGGCTTCCGCGACATCAAGGGCATTCTGCAGATTCGCCCGGACAGCTCCGGCATCATCCACGCCCATGGCTACATGAAGTCCAACGACGACGCCTTCGTGCCCGCCTACCTCATCCGCTCCGCGCGCCTGCGCACGGGCGACGTCATCGAGGGCTCGCTGCGTCCTTCGCGCGGCGGCGACAAGCGCGCCGGCCTCGCCAAAATCACGACCGTCAACGGTCTGGACCCCGAGCAGATTCGCAACCGTCCCAAGTTCGGCGACCTCACCCCGGTCTATCCCAACGAGCCGCTGCGCATGGAGCACGGCAAGGACTCTATTACCGGCCGCGCCATCGACATCGTGTCACCGATCGGCAAGGGCCAGCGCGGCCTGATCGTGTCCCCGCCCAAGGCCGGCAAGACCACGATCCTCAAGAAGATCTGCCAGTCTATCTCGATTAACAACCCCGAGGTGCACCTCATCTGCCTGCTCGTCGACGAGCGCCCCGAAGAGGTCACCGATATGCAGCGTTCCATCAAGGGCGAGGTTGTGGCGTCGACCTTCGATATGCCTGCCGACAACCACACCCGCGTGGCAGAGCTCGTCATCGAGCGCGCCAAGCGCATCGTAGAGCTGGGTGGCGACGTCGTGGTGGTGCTCGACTCCATCACGCGCCTCGCCCGCGCCTACAACTTGGCGGCGCCCGCCTCGGGCCGCATCCTTTCGGGCGGCGTCGATTCGGCGGCCCTATATCCACCCAAGCGCTTCCTGGGTGCAGCCCGCAATATCGAGAACGGTGGCTCGCTTACCATCCTGGCCTCTGCCCTCATCGACACCGGTTCCAAGATGGACGAAGTCATCTTTGAGGAGTTCAAGGGCACCGGCAACATGGAGCTTAAGCTCGACCGCGACCTGGCCGACCGCCGCATCTTCCCGGCTATCGACCCCGTTGCCTCCGGTACGCGTAACGAGGACCTGTTGGTCGACGAGCAGATGCGTCCGTTTGTCTTTGGTCTGCGTCGCATTCTTGCCGGCATGAACAACACCGAGCGCGCAGCCGCATCGTTTATCAAGGGTCTTAAGGGCACCAACACCAACCAGGAGTTCCTGGTGCGTTCGGCCAAAAAACACAGCGACTACGAGCAGACGTTCTAGGTTGTCATCCACGCGCAGCGATAGGCATCAATGCGATAAAGGGTCGGGGCTTTGAGCCTCGGCCCTTTTCTATAGCGCCGCTCCGCGCTTATTTTTGACCGTAAGACCGACGAGCAGCAGGTTTCCCGTTTCAATCCGACATCGTCACTTGCAATCGACAGGACGGTTTCGCATAATAACTTTTAAGCTTCGCGACGGAAAACGCAGATGAAACGAACCATATACCGTTGCTTTGGGGCATAGCCCCGCTTCATCTTCTCTCGCGCAGCCAACTGAATGATGCGATTTGGGTGCTGGAAGATGGGGAGAGCTCATGGCTTCTTCTGATGCAACACAACGAGCAGTCCTTGCCGGACTTTCGTGCGGGATCGGCCTTGCCGCTCCCGTGGTTATGTATGCCGCGACGCTGCCGTTTTCGTCGGTGAACGAGACGGTCGTGGCGGGTGCAGTTCCCTTCGCCGTGGGCGCGGTGGCGGGCGTGGGTATCTATGCCGCCTCGCTGGGTATCTCCGAGTATCGTGCGCAGCGTGAAGAGCGTCTGTTCCAGCCCGATGCCATGGGCGGTGCCGCCAATCTCAATCAGCATCAAAGCGAGTTCAAGACCGCCTCGATTCCAGCTCAGCAGCAGGATGCGATTCCGTACGCTGCGGCTTCTGCTTCTCAGGCTCAGTCGGAGCAGTCTACCTCGGCATTCCTTTCCGGCCTGACTGGTGCGTTCCAGCGCCGTCATGCCGATGATGGTGTCCCTACCATCGCTCGAGCCGCAGATGCTATGGACGAGGCCGAGGCTTGGTCCATGATCGACAGCATGCTCGACGACGATTCGCCGGTGAGCTGCGACCCTGCACGCTCGCGCGACGTCTATCAAGTCGCCATCGACGAGCTCACCAACGGCGGGCAGACCGGCTCCTTCAATCGCGATGATATCGCCGCCGCGGCACGCGCCGTGTCGGGCTCCCAGGCCGCCCCTGCGGGCAGCACGGCGGCTTTCGTGGCACTCGTTGCCAATGCGGCGGTCAATAACGCCTACAGCGCTACCTCGGCGGACGCGAACGCTTCTGCCGATAATTCGTACGTTGATGAAGCCATGACCGCGGACGAGGAGGCTGTTGCCGCCCGCCGTGCCGCCGAAAGCTCGCTTTGGGGCGCTCCTGCCCAGCAGCAGGCGGCTGAGGCTGCGCCGTACAATGCAAACCTCGCCAGCATGCCTATCATCTCCGGTGCCGCGGGCATCGATCTCGATGACCTCGATGAGCCTGCAGCCATCACCGCATCGATTGATGCCCAAGATCGCATCGACACCGGCGACCTTCCGGACGCCTCGCTCGAGGTTGATGTCCCCATGGCCGATTACTCGGGCCACGAGGGTATGTGGGCCGCCGCCACCGCGATTCTGGATGAGATTGACGAGCCTGCTCCTGTTTCAGCCCCCGCTCCCGTCGCTGCCCCTCAGCCTGCTGCCCCCGCCTATGTCGGCCGTCACAGCGCTGTGTTCCCCGAGGATACTGCCCGTATCTCGCGTGAGAGCATCGAGCGGGCCGAGGCTATTGCCGCCGGCATTATGGAAAATCGTCGTCACGAGCGCGTCAATCAGATCCTCGAGGAAGAGATCGAGCGTCTTCAGTCCTCTACCGCCAAGCGTACGGGCCGTGCTTATCTGAGCGTTATCGAGGGCGGTACCGCCAGCTTCGCGCCGCTCCGTGCGGAGGCATAACTTCTGCATGGTTAAGATCAATCGAAAATGGGCGGTCGTGACCTGCCTGATGGCGCTCTTGATCTGGGGCAATTCGCTGGTTCCCGGCTCGGGGTCGGGCTCGCTGAGCCTAACGGTCATGGAAGCTATCCGCGGTTTCCTGCACGGCGTGGGACTTCCATATGAATGGGTGACCAACTTTGTTGTTCGCAAGTGCGCGCATTTTACCGAGTATATGGTGCTCGGCATCTTGGCAACGCACGCCTTTGATTTTGAGGGCCGGCGCACCTTTGACGTGCTGCTGCCCACGGCGGTGTTCCTGCTGCTGATTCCCTCGATCGACGAGACGATTCAGCTCTTTGTGCCGGGACGCGCCGGCATGATCACCGATGTGATGATCGACTGCTGTGGTGCGGCAACGGGCGTTGTGCTCCGATATCTCTTACGGTCGCTGATGTGCGCCAAAAAGGCCGCCTAAGGACGCATTGTTTGGTCCTAGGCGGCCTTTTTTATTGGAGGGCTTATATGAGGTGTGGCGGCGTCGTTCCATAGGTCGGATTTGCCGGGTGCGCCACGCCCTGTGGGTGCGTCTGTTACTGAAGCGCCTGTGCGCCTAGGGCCAGGCAGCCCATGATGCCCTGCTTGCCCTCGAGGCTGTTGTTGACGATGTAGGTATCGATGTCGTTGACCTCGGGCGTGACGATATAGCCGTTGAGCATCTCGGCGCACTTCTTGCGCGCGAGCGGTACGATGGGGGTGTGGTCGGCCACGCCGCCGCCGATGACGATCTTCTGCGGCGCATAGCACAGGATGTAGGTCATGAGCGCCTGCGCCAGATAGCCGGCGAGCAGATCCATGGCCTCCGGGTCATCGGCCATGTCTCCGGCGCTCTTGCCATCCCAGCGCCTTTTAACGCCGGGGCCGGCGATGAGGCCCTCGAGGCAGTTGTCGTGGAAGGGGCAGGCGCTGTGCTCGCCAATGGTGTCGCGCGGGTCGCGCGTGACCAGGATGTGACCGGCCTCGGGATGCATCATGCCGTGCACGAGCTTACCGCCCGAGAGCACGCCAGCGCCCACGCCGGTACCGATGGTCAGATACACCACGTCAGTGAGGCCCTGGGCGCAACCAAAGGTGACCTCGCCCAGGCAGGCGACGTTGACGTCGGTGTCGTAGCCGCAGGGAATATTGAGCTCGTTTTGGATGGTGCCCAGCAGGTCAAAGTAGCGCCATGCCGTTTTGGGCGTCTCCAGGATCTTGCCGTATTGGGGCGAGGCGGGGTTGACTGCGGTGGGGCCAAAGGCGCCGATGCCCAGCGCGGCGATGCCCTTGTTCGCAAACCATGCGTTGACGGCCTCGACGGTCTCCTGCGGGGTCGTGGTCGCGATCTGCTCGCACTCCAGGACTATACCGTCTGCATAGCCCGTGGCGCAGACCATCTTGGTGCCGCCGGCCTCGAGCGCTCCGATAAGCTGCTCTGCCATAGTATTCCTCTCTGGGACGAGTTGCTCCGTGACTAAAGTATAGCGCTCAAAAAAATAAATGAGGTCGCTATAAAAAGAAACCTCGTGGCCCAACGGGTTCACGAGGTTTCTTTAGTGCCTTTAGTTACTGACCGTCCTTACCCGCGCGGTTCGATTTTATCACGCAGAGACTTGAGGTTCTCCAGTGCCGCGTTAAGCGTCTCGTCTCGTTTGGCAAAGTGGAAACGAATCAGATGGTTGACGGGCTCGCGGAAGAAGCTCGAGCCGGGCACGGCGCCCACGCCCACCTTGGAGGCCAAATCCTCGCAGAAGTCGAGGTCGCTGTTATAGCCAAACTCCGAGATATCCATCATCACGTAGTAGGCGCCCTGCGGCACGTTGTGCGTGAGTCCGATGCTGTCGAGTCCCTGACAGAATAGGTCGCGCTTGGCGGTGTAGAGGTCGAGGACCTCCTGGTAATAGCTGTCGTCGAAGTTGAGGGCGGTGACGACGGCCTCTTGCAGGGGAGCGGCGGCGCCCACGGTGAGGAAGTCGTGAACCTTTTTGATGCGCTCGGTGATTTCGGCAGGAGCGATGGTGTAGCCCAGGCGCCAGCCGGTGATGGAGTAGGTCTTGGATAGCGAGCTGCAGCTGATGGTGCGCTCAAACATGCCGGGCAGCGTGGCCATGTACACGTGCTCGTGGGGCGCGTAGACGATGTGCTCGTAGACCTCGTCGGTGATGCAGTAGGCGTCATACTTTTTGCACAGGTCGGCGATAAGGGTGAGCTCCTCGCGGGTAAAGACCTTGCCGCAGGGGTTGGACGGGTTGCATAGAACGATCGCCTTGGGATCGTTGTCGCGGAAGGCCGCCTCCAGGACCTCACGGTCAAAGTCAAAGGTGGGCGGGTTGAGCGGCACGTAGATAGGCTCCGCACCCGAAAGGATCGTGTCGGCGCCGTAGTTCTCGTAGAATGGCGAGAAGATGACGACCTTGTCGCTGGGGTTCGTGACCGTCATCATGGCGGCCATCATGGCCTCGGTGGAGCCGCAGGTGACCACGATGTTCTCGTTGGGGTTGATCGGCATGCCCATAAAGTGCTCCTGCTTGGCGGCAAGCGCCTCGCGCATGGCCTGGGAGCCCCAGGTGATGGAGTACTGGTGGTAAAGCGGCTTGGGGTCGGTGGCAATGGTGCTGAGGCTATCGAGCAGCTGCGCCGGGGGATCGAAATCGGGGAAGCCCTGCGACAGGTTGACGGCACCATACTTGTTGGAGATGCGCGTCATGCGGCGGATGACCGAATCGGTAAACGCCGCCGTGCGGTTGGAGAGTTCTTTCATGCCTATCCTTTCGAGCATTGGGTGGAGCAAGTTTACTCCTATGGAACCGGTGGGATTTGCTCGAAACGGGCTCGAAAAACTCTTTTCAAAATTCTTGAAAATTGGGGCTTGCATCGCGTGGCGTTCCTTGCAATAATAGTCGAGCGCGAAGCGCACAGGACACGGTGGGTGTAGCTCAGTTGGCTAGAGCGACGGGTTGTGGTCCCGTAGGTCGAGGGTTCGAGTCCCTTTACCCACCCCAGTTCTTGCTTCGTGTTGATATCGGGTCGTTAGCTCAGTTGGTAGAGCAGGGGACTCTTAATCCCAAGGTCCAGGGTTCGACCCCCTGACGGCCCACCACACGATATCTCCTCTAAAGTCCGCCACCACGGACTTTAGCTTTGGGTCGTTAGCTCAGTTGGTAGAGCAGGGGACTCTTAATCCCAAGGTCCAGGGTTCGACCCCCTGACGGCCCACCAAAGCATGTTAAGACGGTCAGCGAAAGTTGGCCGTCTTTTTTGTTGACCTTTCATGGGGTCGAACCCGTCGGGGCGCGGAGCTGAGAAAACGCGCAAGCGTTTGCCAGCGCAGCGCGCAAGGCGCGAAGCGCCGCAGCGGACGCCTGCGCAGCAGGCTGACCCCCTGATGGCTCACCAAAGTAACCCGGAATATTTACAAATCGAGTCTACCCTGTGGATCGGTAAAGCCGTCTGTACCCTCCTTGAGTTTCTTCTCGTCTGCCTTCACGCGACGCTCGAGCTTCTTTGTGTCCTCGGCAGGTGGTAGATTTTCGGGGACAATTCCGCGGTCGATGAGGCTGCCACGCACGCTTGTGTTGTTCTCGACGTGCTCTTGCTTGATCTGGTCCAGACCGTACAGGTCGTGTTCCTCGGCGTTGAAGGCCGTCATCGAGTTCGTAAGGTCCTTTGCTTTGATGAGGACATCGGCTAACCTGTCCGCCAATGCCGCGCTCTTGGGTACGCCGAGCTGCTGCTTCATTTCCGCCGTGCTTCTGCCGCCGAATAATGCTTCATCGCCCTTCGACTTGATGATCGCGAATCCTTTGGAGTCCACGCCGCGTTTGAACGCAATACCCGAGAGCTGTTTCTCTGAATCGGATAGCGAGTGGCGCGCCTGTAAGCGCTGAATCTCTGCGAAGCGCTGCTCTATGAGCTCTTGGCGGCGCGTCTGCACGGCAAAGTATGCCTGGGCGAGCGCGATCTCTGGCTTGTTTGAATCTCCGTTTTGGGCGATTAATAGCATGCATAGCGCGTAAGCTTGTAGTCTTTAACCGCGCGAGCGGCGACACCGGCAGTTATCATTTTCGTGGTGTCACGAAAATGGGAATCAACTGGAGTTTTGTTTGTTTCGCACGAGACTTTTGCCCTCTTAACAACTTCGGCGAAGTTCTCCCATCGAGTGTATCCCATGGGTTCCATTAAATCGCGTGCGAGCCAATACTCAACGCCGTCTTCCACATTGGCGTAGCTATCAAGTTCGACACGCCACTTCTCGATATCACTACTGTCCATATCTCCTCCTCGCTGATCTATTGTCTATGCGCGCTTTGCCCGCTCTGTACTCAGAATAAGGATACGCTGCCGTGCGGACACGAATGGGCCCCGTGCCACTTCGAGGTCACGGGGCCCATAGATATCGATTAGTTGTGCTCTGCTCTAGATAGGTGTCCAGTTTAATTCGATCGATAGTGCGAACCCAGGCTTTCGGTCCGCTTGCGCATGGCTTTGACCATCTCCGTTGCCAGCTGATTCTGCGATTGCAGGCGGGCGAGGGCTGCGACTTCGCTGTCCTGGGCTTTCTGTGTGCTCAAGGTCGTTGCCTCCGTCTTCAAGCCCTCAAGCTCGTGTAGTGCCTCGGATAGACCTGCTTCGGTCCTGTTGATCATGCAATAGGTACTCATCGTGTGCTTAAGGCTGTGTGTCAGGCGTTCGGCATCTGTTGTGGCAATGCCATACTGAGGGAGGGCGATATCCATCGGAGCGGCCGCCTCGGGAGCGTCCAGCGCTGCTTGGGCTGCCGATGCGCCCGCGATGCGCCCGAACACGATGCCGTTGGCGCTTGACAAGCCACCAATGCGGTCGGCGCCGTGCATGCCGCCTGTCGCCTCACCGCAAGCGTAGAGGCCCTCAACGCCCGTTTGCGCGGTCTTATCGATCTTGATGCCGCCGTTAGCGGCGTGGGCATACATCGCAACGCGCATCTCGTCAGTCGGGGCGATGCCGTGCTCGTCTTGCAGCCAGGTGGCAAAGGTCTGCACAAACTCTGGGACATCCTCGCGGGGAAAGTCGTAGTGGAGTGCCAGGCCTTCGACACCTGCCTGATCGATGACGAGATCGATAGCGCGGGAGGCCAAGCGTGACGTGAAGGGACCATATCCAGAGCGCTGCTCGAGCAGGTCGTCCAGCTTGTCGTCGGCAATATCTACCGGCTGGTCTACATGTACGTAGCGCCAGGTTTTCTCGTTGAAGACCAGGTTGCGCTTGGGCTCGATGAAGCCGGGCATCATCTGCATGAACTCTATATTAGTAAGTGTTGCGCCGTGCGCCAGCGCGATGGCCTGCGAGGAGCTGAGCACATCAGCCGACGTAAGGCTGCGCTCGAACAGGCCGCCTGTGCCACCGGTTGCGATGATCGTGGCCTTGGCAGCAAAGGGCACGATTCGATTTTCGGTGAGGTCGTAGAGCATGGTTCCGGTTATTCTGCCGTTCGTGTCCTCAACAAGGTCGATAAGCTCATGGCGGGGGAGCAGGCGAATGCCGAGCGACTCGATCCGGGTCGTCAGAGCGTCCTCAAGGGGCTTGCGGGTGAGGCCGCGCCACATGCGCGTCTTGTGGTCAAAGCAGGGGATAAATTGCTTTTGCTGAGCGCTTTCAGCGCTTTGCGGACGCTGGAGCTCAACACCCAGGTCTTGCTCGAGCCATTCAATTGCCTGGGGAATGCTGTGGACAAACGTCTGGACAAGATCGGGGTCGGCGACGCCGCCACCAACGGTCTGGATGGTATCGATAAGGTCTTGTTCGTCGTCTTCGTTAACGGGTCCGATAAGCCCCAAGCCCCAGGTTCCGGGGAAGAAGCTTGATCCACTCATAGTCTTGCCGGCGCTTGCCACAGTGACGGTCACGCCCGCGCGCGCCGCTTCGATGGCGGCGCAAAGGCCCGCAATGCCAGATCCAATTACCAGTACATCAGTCGATTCCATCGGATTCCTTTCTCGTCCGGCGCATTGTCGCACGGGTGATCGGCAATGGGGCCGCAAAGACTCGGCAAATCGGTAAAGGGCAATTATGGCAGGTGGGTGTCATGGACACTTTGACGTTCCATCTCGTCTCATCTCGTATTTCGCCCCAACTGGTATATCGGCATTAGCCACCCTGCAGCAGCGCAAACAAAAAGAGCCGCTACCTCGAAAGGTAGCGGCTCCAAAACTCAACTATATGAGCATCGCGCGGGCGCGATTAGGCCTTGAGGGCCTCCTCGACGGCGACAGCGCAGGCGACGGTGGCACCGACCATGGGGTTGTTGCCCATGCCGATGAGACCCATCATGTCGACGTGCGCAGGCACGGAGGAAGAACCGGCGAACTGGGCGTCGGAGTGCATGCGACCCATGGTGTCGGTCATGCCGTAAGAGGCAGGGCCGGCGCCCATGTTGTCCGGGTGCAGGGTACGGCCAGTGCCGCCACCAGAAGCGACGGAGAAGTACTTCTTGCCAGCCTCGAGGCGCTCCTTCTTGTAGGTGCCAGCGACGGGGTGCTGGAAGCGCGTGGGGTTGGTGGAGTTACCGGTGATCGAGATGTCGACGTTCTCGTGCCACATGATGGCAACGCCCTCGCGGACGTCGTCGGAGCCGTAGCAGTTAACGGCAGCGCGGGGACCATCGGAGTAGGGGATGGTCTCGACGACCTTGAGCTCGCCCGTGTAGTAGTCGAACTGGGTCTTCACGTAGGTGAAGCCGTTGATGCGGGCGATGATCTGAGCAGCGTCCTTGCCCAGACCGTTGAGGATGACGCGCAGCGGCTTCTTGCGAGCCTTGTTGGCGTTCAGAGCCAGGCCGATAGCACCCTCAGCGGCAGCGAAGGACTCGTGGCCAGCCAGGAAGGCGAAGCACTCGGTGTCGTCGGAGAGCAGCATAGCGCCCAGGTTGCCGTGGCCCAGACCGACCTTGCGGTCCTCGGCGACGGAGCCGGGAACGGTGAAGGCCTGGATGCCCTCGCCGATGATGGCGGCAGCCTCAGAAGCGGTCTTGGCGCCACGCTTGACAGCGAGAGCGCAACCGAGGGTGTAGGCCCACTCGGCGTTCTGGAAGGCGATGGACTGGGTGTTGTTGACGATCTCACGCGGGTTGAAGCCCTTGTCGGTGCAGATCTGCAGAGCTTCCTCGAGGGAGGCGATGCCGTTGTCGGCGAGGCACTTGTTGATCTTGTCAGCGCGGCGCTCGTAACCTTCGAACGTAACAGTCATAGTTATTTCCCTCCCTTTCTACTCGTGAACCGGGAACACGCTGGCGACGGAGTGAGTCTCCTCGTCGGTGCGCGGGTCGATGTACTTGGCAGCGTTCTCCCACTGACCATAGTGGCCCATAGCGCCAGCGATGGCCTCCTCGGGGGTCTTGCCGGCCTTGACGGCGTCGGTGAACTTGCCGAGGTTCAGGAACTCGAATGCGATGATCTCGTTCTTGTCGTTGAGAGCCATGCGGGTGACGTAGCCCTGAGCGAGCTCAAGGTAACGAGCGCCCTTGGCCTTGGTGCCGAACATGGTGCCGACCTGAGAGCGAAGGCCCTTGCCGAGGTCGTCGAGGGAGGCGCCCACGGGCAGGCCGCCCTCGGAGAACGCGGTCTGGCTGCGGCCGTAAACGATCTGCAGGAAGATCTCGCGCATAGCAACGTTGATGGCGTCGCAGACGAGGTCGGTGTTGAGGGCCTCGAGGATGGTCTTACCGGGAAGGATCTCGGAAGCCATGGCAGCAGAGTGGGTCATGCCCGAGCAGCCGATGGTCTCAACGAGGGCCTCCTCGATGATGCCGTCCTTGACGTTCAGCGTGAGCTTGCAGGCGCCCTGCTGAGGTGCGCACCAACCCACACCGTGCGTAAGACCGGAGATGTCGGAAATCTCCTTAGCCTGGACCCACTTGCCCTCCTCGGGGATGGGTGCGGGGCCGTGGTATGCACCCTTGGCAACGGGGCACATGTTCTCCACTTCCTGTGAGTACTGCATGCCTCTCCTCTCTATCGTGTTGGCGTCCCGTCTGGGGGTCGTGGCTGGCGATTGCCGGGCGACCCTTCGAAAGGGACATGACATGCAGCCCCTATAATACCGCGAAATGCACGGAATATTCGGCGAACGGCTCAGTTTTCGTAGCGAGAAGTCCGGAAGTTTTAATTGAAACGGTTTAACTATATGTTCTGTGGTCGCGAACTTCCGTAGAGGGGGTTCGTCTTGGGCAAGCTTTTGGTCAGCTCTTGTAAGCGTTGCAGGGGTTGACCTGTTGCAACGGTGCCGTTCGCCGCCCGTTTACTGCCTTTGGCCGCGCGAGTGTATTGTTTTGCGTGAATGTTTTGATGGCACGCTTCAATCGTGCTGTATTGGATGGCAATCAGATCCCGGCGAAGGGAGCGCCATGCAGCGCGTTTGGAGAACGGTTACCGGCTTTTACCATGTCTGTGCCCGCGGTGTGGGCAAGCAGCTCATCTTTGAGGGCGATGAAGACCGGTGGGAGTTTTTGGAGCTGATGCGCGAGTGCTGCCGCGAGGCGGGCGTGACGGTTATCGCCTGGTGCCTTATGGGCAATCACGTGCATCTGGTGCTTGCAGATTACGAGGACGCGATGAGCGCGGCGATGCACCGGCTGCTTTTGACGTACGCGCGGCGGTTCAATAAGCGCACGGGGCGCACGGGTCATCTGTTCCAGAACCGTTTTGACCGGCGCTCGCTCGATACCGACCGTTATCTAATGGCTGCCATTCGCTATGTTCACGCTAATCCGCAGGAGGCGGGTATCGCCCTGATCGAGCGTTATCCCTGGAGCAGCTTTGCCGAGTATCTGAGAGCGTATGACAACGATACGACGAGGGGATTTTCGGACCCTTCTTGTGTGCTTGAGCTCTTTGAGTCTGCCAAGGGGTTTCTGGATTATTCTCTGTCGATGCCCGATGGTTCCGATCCGGTGATTCACGATATGGATGAGACAGAGTGGGAGCGGCGTGCGTTTGCCGACAAGATGGCGAAGCGCCTGGGCGTGCCGCTCAACGAACTCAAGACCGTAGCGCCCTCGCGGCGAGATGGAATCATTTTCGCCCTGCACGATGTCGGCTACACGGTGCGCGAGATCGAACGATATACGGGAATCAGCAAGAGTACCGTCTCTCGTATCGTGCGCGCTTATGTTCGGGTGAATGCTCAGGCTGAGGGCTCGGAATAGAAAATGGCCGAACCACTCTTGTCAAGCGATTCGGCCAACAAAATTCTTAAGATTTGGGACAAATACTACTGATTATTTTGTCCCGTGAGCATGCCGTCGAGGGTGCGCCAGGCGAGCTCGGCGCATTTGACGCGGGCGGGCATGTGCGAGATGTCCTGGAGCTGGGCGGCCTCGTCCAGGTCTTCCAAGTCCTCCTCGGAGAGCTGCTCGCCGCGGATCATGGCGAGGAAGAGCTCTGCCAAGCGGCGAGCTTCCTCGACGGTCTCGCCGGTGATGAGGTCGGCCATGATGTCGGCGCTGGCCTGGCTAATGGCGCAGCCGTGGCCGGTAAAGGACGCCTCCTCGATCACGTCGTTCTCAACGCGCAGCTGCAAGGTGAGCTCGTCTCCGCAGCTGGGGTTGATGCCGTCGTGCTCGTGCGTGGGGGCGTCCATCTCGTACTTGTAGTCGGGGTGCGAGTTGTGCTCCATAAACGTGGTGGAGGTGTACAGATTACCCATTGAACGTGCTCCAAACGTGATGCAGGCCGGCGATGAACTTGTCGATATCGGCCTTGTCGTTGTAGAAGGCCACGCTGGCGCGGCAGCAGGCAAGGTTCTCGACGCCCAGCCAGGTGAGCAGCGGCTGCGCACAGTGGTGGCCGGCGCGAATGCAGACGCCGTCCATGTCCATGATGCTCGCTACGTCGTGCGGGTGGATGCCCTTGACGTTAAAGCTCACGACGCCGTGGTGGTTGTCCCAATAGATGGAGCCGATGATCTGGACAAAGTCGAGCTGCATGAGTTCGCCCATCAGATAGTGGACGAGTGCCTGCTCGCGGGCCTGGATGTTCTCGTAACCCACCGTGTTGACCAGGTAATCGAGTGCGGCGCCCGTGGCGAAGATGCCGGCGGCGTCCTGCGTGCCGGCCTCGAACTTCTCGGGGACGGGAGCCCAGACAGCGTTCTGCTCGGTGACCGAATCGATCATCTCGCCGCCGGTAAGCATGGGCGGCATGGCGTTGAGCAGGTCCATCTTGCCCCACAGCACGCCGATGCCCATGGGGCCCATGGCCTTGTGCGCACTAAAGGCAAAGAAGTCGGCGCCCAGGTCGGCCACATCGACCGGCATGTGCGGCAGCGACTGCGCGCCGTCAACGACCAGGTAGCCGCCGTACTTGTGCACGAGTTTGCCGAGGTTCTTGACCGGGTTCTCGACGCCCAGCACGTTGGAGACCTGTCCCACGGCTAGGATCTTTGTCTTGGGACCCACCTTGGCAAGAACCTCCTCGGTGGTGAGCTGGCCGGTCTTGGTGGGGTAGAGGTAGACGAGCTTGGCGCCGGTCTCGCGGCAGACCTGCTGCCACGGAATCAGGTTGGAGTGGTGCTCCATGATGGTGATGACGACCTCGTCGCCCGGTTCGAGCACTGTGGGCGCAAAGCTCTTAGCGACCAGGTTGAGCGACTCGCTCGTGTTGCGGGTGAAGACGACCTCGTTGGCCTGTGAGGCGCCGATGAGGTCAGCGATCTGCTGGCGGACCTTCGCGATGGCGTCGGTGGCCTCGACGGACAGCGAGTACAGGCCGCGCAGGGGGTTGGCGTTCATGCGCTGGTAGAAGTCGCGCTCGGCGTCGAGCACACAGGCAGGGCGCTGCGCGGTGGCGGCGCTATCGAGGAAGGCGATCTCGGGGTGCTGCTGGAACAGCGGGAACTGGCCCTTGTAGGGGTTGGTCTCGATGTCCACGGTGGGCCAGCCGCGCGAAGCCTCGTCGCTGGCGTCGAGCTCCATGGGCTCGGGGGCAGTGCAGGTGTCGCATTTAACGTGCTCGGTGTCGATCATGCGAGCTCCTCTTCAAAGTTGTCGATCAGGTTGTTTCCCAGGCGGACGACGGCGGCGCGGGTGCGCTCGTCGGTGGCGGAAAGCGCGGCGTCCTCCAGCTTGGCGCGGATGAACAGGTCCTCGGCGGCGTTTTGGTCAAGGCCGCGGCAGGCGAGATAGAACAGCTGCTCGTCGCGGACGTGACCGATGGTGGCGCCGTGGTTGCCGGCGACGTCGTCCTCATCGCATAGGATGACGGGAACGGTCTTGTTGTCGACGCCCTTGTTGGCGAGCAGCACGGTCTCGCGCTCGGTACCGGTTGCACCCTTGCAGCCGTGCACGAGGTCGATGGTGCCGCGGTAGACCTTCTTGGACGTGCCGGTCAGCACGCCGTTGGCGTCGATCTCGCACTCGGTCTTGCGACCGCGGTGGCGCAGCTCATAGTTAAAGTCGCGCACCTGCTCGCGGGCGCCCAGGTAATCGGTATCGATGGTGATCTTGGCGGTATCGCCCAGCAGGTCGCCGGCAAGGCCGGTGGCGCTGGCGCCGGCACCCAGGACGGTGTGTTGCACGTTGACGCGCGCGCCCTCGTCCAGGAACAGGCCGGTGTCGTCGAGCGCGATCCAGCTATCGTCGAGCGTCTGCGTGCAGGTCACGTTGACGGTGGCGTACTCGTGGGCGCACACGCGTAGCACGGAGCCCACGACACCCTCGCCCTCGGCGGGCGAGTCTAAGGCGATATGCAGGTCAAGCGTTGCCTGCGGGCGGGCGACGACGTCGACAGCGGCGATGGCCGCGGCGGCATCGACGCCACTCACGCGCACGGTAACCGTGGCGTGCTGGTATGCGGGCACATCGATGACGAAGCGCTTGGTAGCGTGCTCGGCCAAGTAGGCGTAGGCAGCCTCGCCCATGCCGGTTTCGAAGGCCTCAGCGGGGGAGAGCTCCTCCTCCAGCTTAATGGCACCGGCCTGGTAGACGGAGGTGGCGGGCACGTCAAGCTCGGTTTCGGGCGTGATGCGGGCGCGGTCGGCGGCATCACCGGGGGCGGAGGCGCGGCGCTCGGGGAAACGCTCGGCCATGGCTTCCATGGCGGCGTCGAACGCGTCTGTCACGCCAGTAAACTGCTCGTCCAAGCCCTCGACCTCAATGGTCTCGGCGGGAGCGGCGGCAAGCTCGTCAGAGAGCTCGAGCTTGGTCTGATTCATCTTCAGCCAGCCCCAAGTTGCAGCCGGCATCGCATTGACCTGCTCAAGGGTGGTAGCAGCGGTGTTGGTGGTCTGTTTCATTATCCGATCGCTCCTTCCATCTCGAGCTTGATCAGGTTGTTCATCTCGACGGCGTACTCAAGCGGCAGCTCCTTGGAGACCGGGTTGGCAAAGCCGTTGACGATCATGGTGCGGGCCTCTTCCTCCGAGATACCGCGGCTCATCAGGTAGAACACCTTGTCGTCGCCGATGCGGCCGATGGTGGCCTCGTGGCCGATGTCGACGTTCTTGGCGCGGATGTCCATGGCGGGGATGGTGTCGGAGCGGCTCTGGTCATCGAGCATGAGCGACTGGCAGCTCACGGTTGCCTTGGAACCCTCTGCCTTGGGCGTGGCCACGATAGAGCTGCGGAAGGTCTGAATGCCGCCGCTCTTGGAGATACCTTTGGTCTCGACCGTTGCCGAGGTATCGGGCGCGTTAAGTACGACCTTGCAGCCGGTATCAAGGTTCTGGCCGGCGCCGGCAAAGGTGATACCGGTAAAGCTCGAGCGAGCCCGGCGGCCGTTGAGCACGCTCATGGGGTAGAGGTAGCCCACGTGGCTGCCGAAGGAGCCGCTGATCCACTCGATGTCGCCGTCCTCGTCCACGCGCGCACGCTTGGTGTTGAGGTTGTACATGTTCTTGGACCAGTTCTCGATGGTCGAGTAGCGCAGGTGCGCACGCTTGCCAACAAAGAGCTCGACGGCGCCGGCGTGGAGGTTGGCCACGTTGTACTTGGGCGCGGAGCAGCCCTCAATAAAGTGCAGGTCGGCATCGTCCTCGACGATGATGAGCGTGTGCTCAAACTGGCCGGCACCCTTGGCATTGAGGCGGAAGTAGCTCTGCAACGGGAAGTCGAGCTTGGTGCCCTTGGGCACGTAGACAAACGAGCCGCCCGACCATACGGCACCGTGCAGGGCCGCAAACTTGTGGTCGGTGGGCGGGATGAGCGTCATAAACTTCTCGTGGATGAGCGGCTCCCACTGCGGATCGTGCAGGGCCTCCTCGATGCCGGAGTAGACGATGCCCATCTTGGACGCCGTATCCTGCATGTTGTGGTAGACCAGCTCGGAGTCGTACTGCGCGCCGACGCCCGCCAGATAGCTGCGCTCGGCCTCGGGGATGCCCAGGCGCTCAAAGGTGTTCTTGATGTCGTCGGGCACCGACTCCCAGTCGTGCTTTTGGTCGGTGTTGGGCTTGACATAGGTGACGATGTTGTCCATGTCCAGGCCCTCGATGGAGGGGCCCCACGTCGGATCGGGGAAGCGGTTGAAGATCTTGAGGGACTTGAGGCGCAGGTCAAGCATCCACTGTGGCTCGTCCTTCTTGGCGCTGATCTCGCGCACGATGTCGGGCGTAATGCCGGCGTCCAGGCGCTCGAATCCCTCCTCGCCATAGGTGAAGTCGTAGAGGCTGCGGTCGATGTCCGCGACCTCGGTGCGGTTCTTGGTCATTGCGTCGCCCCTTTACGCCTGCTGCCCGGCAGCGGCGGCCTCGGCCTGGGCGCGCTGCTCGGCGGCCTCGCGCTCGAAGGTCTCAAAACCGTTCTTGTCGATCCAGGGGATGAGCGAGGCGTCGTCCTCGCGCACGATATGACCCTTGACCATAACGTGGACGCGGTCGACATCCAAGTGCTCCAGGATGCGCGTGTTGTGCGTGATGATGAGCATGGAGCCGTCGCAGCTCTTGCGGTAGGCGTCCATGCCGTGGCTGACGGTGGAAAGCGCGTCGACGTCCAGGCCGGAGTCGGTCTCGTCCAAGATGGCGAGCTTGGGCTGCAGCAGCAGAAGCTGGAGCATCTCGACCTTCTTTTTCTCGCCGCCCGAGAAGCCCACGCCCAGCTCACGGTTGAGGTAGGCGGTATCCATGTTAAGCTCGGCCGCGAGCTCCTTGACGCGACGACGGAATTCCTTGCCCTTCATCTCCAGGCCGGGGCGGCCGGCGATACTGGCGCGCAAAAAGCTCGACAGTGGCACGCCGGGGATCTCGACCGGGGCCTGGAAGCTCAGGAACAGGCCGGCGCGCGAACGCTTGTCGGTGCTGAGCTCGGTGATGTCCTGGCCGTCAAAGACGATACGGCCGTCGTTGACCGTGTAGACGGGGTCGCCCATGACCAGGTGACCAAGGGTGGACTTACCCGCGCCGTTGGGGCCCATCAGCACGTGGGTCTCGCCGGCGGCGACTTGCAGGTTGACGTTGTGGAGGATGGTCTTCTCGTCCACGGAGGCAGTCAGACCTTCGATGGAAAGCAGCGGATTTGCGCTCATGCTGTCCCTCTCTATGTATGGTGTACTCATGGGTGTACTAAACCCTAGGAATCTTCTCGGAATAAAGTTACTATGGGTTCGGCGTTAGTCAAGGGAAAACCCGACTAATCCACTCGACTTTTTAGATGAGGGACATAATAATCAGGTTTGTTTGTTCCGCTTGCATAGGATTTGGGACAAACAAGCCTGGTTTTGTCCCAGTAACGATGGGAGGGTAGGTATGCTCATTTCTTCCAAGGGCCGCTATGCCCTCCGACTGATGATCTATATCGCGGCGCTCGGTGACGCCGAGGGCAAGATTGCTCTGCGCGAGGTTGCCGACCGCGAGCGCATTTCGCAGAAGTATCTGGAACAGCTGGTTCGTCCGCTTATGAAGGCTGGCCTGCTTAAGAGCGTGCGCGGCAAGGGCGGCGGCTACATGATGGCCAAGGACCCGGCCGAGGTGCGTGCTGGCGACATCCTGCGCGCTGTCGAGGGCAGTACGGCTCCGGTGGCGTGCGACGGCATCGACAACAGCTGCGCCCGTAGCGATCTGTGCTCAACCGTCAAGTTCTGGCGCGGCCTGGACGACGTGATCGAAAACTACGTCGACGGCGTGACGTTGGCCGACCTTGCTGCCGTCCCCGAGATCAACTTCGACATCAAACTATAGGGCTGCAAATGACATCTCTCGACAAGGTGTATAAGCAAATTGAAGTTTTTGCTCGGGAATGTGACGCCGAGAAGGTTGTGCTGTTTGGTTCCCGCGCTCGAGGTGACAACTTGCCTAAGAGCGATATTGACATCGCCGTAGCAGGTTGCCGGGATTTCGGCCGGTTGTCATATTTGATCGAGGAGCGTCTTGATACTCTTTTAGATGTAGATGTCGTCAATCTCGACGAGTCCTTATCGCGTCAATTGCTCGATGAAATTGCCAGGGATGGTGTGATTCTGTATGAAAAAATATGAGAACTTTGTCAGCGCCTTGGCGAATCTTGAGGATGCGCCCAATCAGGATCTCAACAATGATTTTGTTCAGAGTGGTTTGATTAATAAGTTCAATCTTCAATTTGAACTGAGCTGGAAGCTCCTTAAGCGTCTGCTCGAGTATGAGGGCGCCACGCTTGCCGCGTCGGGGTCTCCTCGTGCCATCTTAAAGGAGGCCTACCGATTCTACGACTTTATTGATGAGGCGGCCTGGCTAGATATGCTCAAAGACCGCAATACGAACGTCCATATCTATGACAACAAGCTCGCTCAAGATTTGATTCAGCGCATCTTGAACGTATATATTCCCGCTTTTTGTCAGTTGAGGGACGGGCTGATGGAGCGATACGGCGAGCTTCTGATGGCGCCCGACGACCAGTTTGTTTAATTCCTTAAGTTTTCGCGGAGGGTTGTTGCCGTTTACCGAGGGGTTGTTGTGCAACAACGGGCGAGCTGCAATACTTACTTTTATCTTTGCAAACTGCACTTTAACTACACCAATGCAGGGAGGATTTTATGCAGCCCAAGCATTCTGCGATTGTCGCGGGCCTGACGCTGGCGCTTTCGTTTGGCGCCGTTACCGCACCCGCGCCCGCTGCCGCCGAGGAGCCCACGCCGGGCGTTGCCTCGGGTGCCACCGATATCGATAAGGGTCTCTATACCCAGCAGTCCTTCTCGGGCGTGCTGAGGTCGGTCCAGGGCGTTTCGTTTGTTAACGTTACCCCCGAGATGAAGTACTTTACCAAGTACGAGAGCCATGGCAACTATAACCAGGGCTTTTCGTATGGCGATGGCTATAACGCGCTGGGCTATTACCAGTTTGACCGCCGGTGGTCGCTCATTCCGTTTATGAGGCAGGTCTACAACTACGATTCTGCTAAGTACAGCATGCTCAAGGACGCGATCGATCGCGGCGGTGAGATTTCTAACGCGAACAACCCCATGTATGCGAACGGACAGCTCACCGAGCTGGGCCGCATTGCGCAAGAGGCCTTCCTGGGTGCGTATAACACCGATCCGGCTGAGTTCTCTGCTCTGCAGGATGCATACGCGTACAACTCGTACTATGCGGTGACGGAGTCGTGGCTTAAGAACGCTTTGGGCATTGACATTTCCGGGCGCGCCGATTGCGTCAAGGGCATGGTGTGGAGCATCACCAACATGTGCGGCACCGGTGGCTGCCAGGACTTTTTCCGTTGGGCGAATCTTTCCAGCAGCATGACCGACCGCGAGTTTGTGACGGCGCTGTCTGATAGCGTGGTCAATAACGTTGCGAAGAAGTACTCGAGCCAGCCCCAGTACCACGAGGGCTGGAAGAACCGCTATCGCAACGAGCTCAAGGACTGCTTGGTCTATATCGCCGAGGACGAGGCTGCCGCGGCAACGCCTGTGGAGCCTGAACCCACGCCGGCGCCCGGCCCGAGCATGGCGCCGGCCGCCCCCGCTGCACCAACGCCTGATGCCGATGGCGATGCGGGCGATAGCGGCGATACGGATACGCCCTCGACCGGTACGGGCAGCGATGATGCCGGTAACGGTGGAGCAACGTCTGGTGGCGCTGCGGCCGGCGATACTTCTGGCTCCACCGATGCGGGAACTTCCAACGGCTCCGGTGGCTCCTCTGCCGATGATGGCTCCTCTAACGGTTCTGGCTCCGATGCTTCTGAGGGTGGTTCGAGCAAGGGTTCCGATGCGGGCAGTTCTTCCACCGAGAACAAGCCCTCCGTTGGTGAGCAGCTTGGATCCGTGCTGGGCTCTCTGACAGCCGGTATTACGAGCGGCTCGCCCTCTGATGAGAATGTTTCTGGCGAGGCTTCTAAATCCGAGACGGTCGGCGAGGCTTCGACTGATGATGGCGCTAAGCAGGCAAAAGCTGAGCATAAGGACGGTGACGCTAAGCGGGCCAAAGCTGATCCTAAGGAGGACGACGAGAAGAACGTCGTTACGACCTCGACGACTACCACCACGACCACGACGTCCAAGTCTTCGGGTGGCAACATGCCCAAGACGGGCGACCTCATCGTTATGGCAAGCCTTGCCAGCGCGAGCTTGGCCACACTGGGTGCCACGTCTATCGTGAGCGGCAAGCATAAGCTCGACCAGCAGAACAAGGCTACCGGCGAGGATGGCTCCGAAGAGTAGCCTTTTGAGTCGTTTTTATAAGAGTTTTGGATGGGGCTCGGTGCGTTTGCATCGGGCCCCATTTTTGTTGTGCAACGATTTATTGCGTTCCTTTGGGGTATCTGTTGCTACCGTTGCCCGAAACGTTTGCGCGGAGATAACGTTGATGCTATGGCTGCTCGGTACAATGGGCATCGTGTTGCGTTTAAGGGAGAAGCTACGGTGTCTGAACAGGCGATTTATGGTGCGGGCACCAACGTTGGTGTACAGTTGCTCAATCGTTTGGATGATGGGCGGCTACCGGTCGACGTGCATGATTTTGCAGAGGCCATAAACCGATGTGTTCTGGTCGACAAGACCATGTTTATTGCCGATGTGCTAGATTGCGACGCGTCCGTCGTGGTGTGCTGCCGGCCCAAGGGTTTTGGCAAGAGCATGAATCTGTCGATGCTCAGGGCTTTTCTGGAGCGTCCCGCGGTCGGTCCTGCGGTCGATCGTGCTGGTCGGAGTTTGTTTGCCGATGCTCAGATTTGGGATGCGGGCGGTGGGCGCTATCGGGATGAGTGCGCGTGCTATCCGGTGATATCGCTGGATTTTTCTGGCGCTGCGAGGCGTGGCGCCACTGTTACCGGTGTGGTGCGTGATGCGTTTATGGGCGAGTGCGCTCGGCTGTTGGCATATCTGGAAGCTCCTGATTTGCCTCGAGGCAAGCTGCGCCACATCGAGCGCGTTGCGCGTGGCGTGGCAAGCGAGGACGAGATTGGCTTGGTGCTCGGTGTGCTTATTGAGTTGCTGGAGATGGCCTGCGATGAACAGGTTGTATTGCTTGTTGACGGGTACGACGTGGCGTGGTTGGGCTATGTGGGCGCGACGGACAATCGCGGCGCCGGTTTGACGGAGCGACTCGGTCGCGTGCTGTTCGATGCCATTGCCGCTGCGGGCGATTCGTTGCGACTGGCGTGCATGATGGGGGAGTGTCCCGGCCCTGCCGAGGCAGCGCTATCTGCGCGCAGTTGCTCGTATCGCCTGGCGACGCCGCTCTCGACATGGTGTGACCGGTGGTTTGGCTTTTCAGATGCCGAGGTTCGGGCTCTGTTGAGCCATGCTGGATGCGAGGAATGCTTGGATGATGCGCGTGAATGGCTCGAGGGATACCGGTTTGGCGGGGCATATTGCTCGAGTCCGGCGCGTGTGATCGGCTTTCTGGACCGTGGCTGCACGCCGCCCATGCGTGCCGACCTGTATGGGTATGCCGATTGCCTGAGTGAGGTAGTTGCCGGGTGGAATCTCGACCGCCTTTCGGCCTTGTTCGATTTGCTCGAAGCCCATGGATGCGTTGAGGTTCCGCTTCGTTTGGACGCCGCGGGGCCAGATGCCTTGCCTGACGACGACCCGTGGACGGCACTGTACCTGTCCGGTTTTCTGACGACGGATATGACCGAGGAGCCGGTAAACGGTGATCTGCGCCGCGCTCTGCGGCTGCCCAATAACGAGCTTCGCTATGTGCTGCGCTTGGTAATAATTGAGTGGTTTGAGTGCGCTGCCGAGGACGTTCGAGACATCGACGCGTTTCGCGACGGGCTGTGCCGTGGGGACGAGGATGCGGTGAGGCGGGCGCTGGGCCGTGTACTTGGAGATGCGGGAATCGGTGCGACTGACCCAGATGCGCCGTTGCCATATCACCTGCTCTTGCAGGGGCTCTGTTTTGGCTTGCCGGGCTATGCCAATCCTGCCTCGAGACGAACGTGCGGCGCGGATCGCTGGGATATCCAGGTATTCCCTACGGGTAATGTGTTCGATGTGGCCGACACGATCGGCATGCTCGACGAGCGCCCGCTGATAACGATCAACATGATTTACGACCCCGGTGTGGACGCGCTGGGCCTGGAGCTGCTGGCGGTGCACGCACTGCTCGAGATCGAGCGCAACGGCATCGACGAGATTCGAGTGCCACGACCCGGCGTTGGCCGCATGCGCTGGGGATTCGGGTTTGACGGGCAGCGTGTGGCCGCAGTGTGCCAACGGCTGTAGGGGGCGATGAGGTTCCTGCTACTTGTTAACCGCTGCCAGACGAATGAACCGTGCCCGTGCCGTCCTTCCACGACGTCGCCGGGCTCGACGAGCAGCCGCTCGCCGAGCCGCTCGAGTTATCCGACGGGCGCCGCTGCCGCCTGGACATCCCGCAGCCCGGGCTGCTCGAGGACGACTGTGCCGCGTTGCTGCCGCTGCCCACCGGTACAACGCCGGGCCCGCGCTCGCCGGCCGCGAGGTCGCCGTGGGACTGGGTGCCTTCGGCGTCACGCCGGTCGACCCCTCGACCGACGAGGTCGTGGCGACCTGCCCCCCGCGAGCGGGGCGACGCCCTGATGGACAGCGCCGACCCGACGCTGCAGCTCAGACTGCTGTGCATGCGCCCAGGCGGGCGCGGTTGCTCAGGCAGGCAAGGGTCCCCGTGCGCAAGTCGGCCTAGGGGTTCGACTGGTCGCACGTGCGGTTCCCCGAGGGCTGGGGCCGCGACGACATGCACGTTCCTCTCGGACATCGCGATGAACATCGCGAGCATGGACTACTAGTTCTACTGCTTCGCTGGCTGCAGGAACCTCGTTACGATCTACGTGGACTCCACCTGAGCGCTGCCGAGCGGTGCGAGTGGCCTGTACACGTTCTACAACTGCACCCTGATCGTGGGCGGCTGCGGCACGGTGTACAGCAGCTCAAACACGAGCTATGCGTACATGAGGATTGACTCGGCAAGCGTGGCTGGTTATTTGACAGTGGCCTAGTGTTTAAGAATTGTACCCACGGCTTTCTTCGCCACTGGCACAGCCTTGTCTTTAACGATTGGGCCTATCGCGTCTTTCGCCATTACCAGTGCGCCGACGCCTAATGCTGCCATACCGACGCCTGCCAGCTTGGCCTTTTCGGCGGCTACGCCCTTGTGGTATTCGCAAATGGGCAGCTTAGAGCCTTCTGGCAGTTCCTTCTTGCAGACGATGCATCTAGCAGCCATATCTACCCCTGCCCTTCTTCTGCCTGATTTTCAGGGGCATCTTCTCCAACCACCAGATGCACCTCATCAGGTTCTTGCGCCACTTTCCGCAGGGATTCGAGAACGCCGCCCTCAATCAAGCCGGCGCGCTCCTCGCGGCCCCCAATCTGCAGTCCAACAACGGAACCCGATAACTGAACGAAGCCTCTCACTATGTCGCCTCTGTTGCCCTTGCTGTATGAGTTGAGCAAGCGCAGGGTGTCCTTCTGCTCGAGTTTGTTTTCCAGGATGAATTGCTTGAACTGTTCGAGCGCGGCATCTGCAGCTGCTGGCTCCTCAAGGACGCGATAAGCTGCATACTCTGTCTTGGCCATAAGAGCAATCACCGTGAGGTCGACCATGGCAGTGTTTGCTGCCTTGCCCCAGTCCCTGGCCTTGCCCTGCTTGCCCATCGCCAGAGAGAGTTCTGCCTGGAAGTTGCCCTGCAGGGTGCAGCGCGCCTGCGTGGCCGATGACGCGATGTCCATTATCTTGATCTCGCGCAGCCGCGAATCTTCGATGAGCATGGCCTGCTGCAGTTGTTGCCAGGCGCTCTCGGCCAATGCGATACGGTCTGCCTGGTTCTCGATGCGCAGCGCCTCAACGTTGGCGGCGACGGCCTCGATGGCATCCATGATGTTCGCCATCATCACTTGCATCTGCACATCCACGATTGACTGCGTCATATCTTGCGGAAACTGTTCGGCCTTAATCCTTGCCTTCTCGTATATCTGGCCCGTCTTCACGCTCCTGAGTTGTGGCAGCAGGTCACCGGTCTTCTTCTCGACCGAAAAAACCAGCTCCCCACTCTTCATAAGCTCTTCAGCTGCCGCACTAAAATCAGCGACATACTTCGTGTCTCCTCGATTGGCGAGCTTCTTGATGATGTCATAGATGGCTGGCGCGAACTTAGCCATGGTGTCGGCGTCCGAGAGGAATTTCACGAGCGATTCGTTCGTTTGAGCGGGTATCAGATTCATGCCATTGTCGAACACCGTCGCCTCCAGCACCGTTACCCTAGGAGGAAGCTTTGCTGGAGACAAAGAGCTAATCGGTACGATTGCCGCCTCATCGCTTTGTGTCGCCGTAAAGCCACAATGCGGGCAGGTTGATGCGCTCGAGGATATCTTCGCGTGGCACTCTGGGCAGAAGATTAACGACACAAGGTCATCCTCCCTAAGGTTAAATAATCAAAACCCGTGAGCAATCATGACGCCACAGGCCCATTTACGGGAAATGGAATCCTCGGCGCCGCTGCCTCACATGTGTGCAAATCCTACCACCATCATGCGACGCCAAACTTATTCATCGTTCGCCGTCGGAAAGCATAGGCCAAGATTCGTGTGCCTATCTATGGAATTAAGACCCTGTCTGATGTATTCCCACGTTTCCTTACGATCACCCGCCACCGAGAAATCTGAGTCATTGATGAATGAGATGAATGCCTCGATATCGTTCCGGTACTTGTGGGCAAACGCTAACGAATCCTTACGCTTATCTGAGTCATGGCTATTGAGCTTGTTGTACAAGACGTGGTCTAGATTGCACGACATGTAGATTGCAAGGTACGGTATGCCGCCTATGGCAGGCTCTAACGCTAGCCTGTCCATGTTCGCGCTCTTTCGTCTATTCCGATCGATTATTTGCTGCCGGTTGGCTGCGATGATCTGCCCTGGATTGTAAACGGTCTTCGGAACCGTAGCCAGCTCTGTCACCGCATTGTCTGAAACGTAGGCGCCGTCGGTGTCCATGAGGTGCACGACCTGTAGCATGTCTGCTTTGCGAAGACGGTACGTGCTCATGTGGTCCTTGATGAAAGCGTTGACCTTGCGCACGATGTTTTGAGGTGTGGCGCCATTTTCCGCGGTTACATCGCCGTGGACCACATAGACGTAGACCTCATCTTGGTCGAAGACCTTTGATAAGATCACGGATAATGCGGACTGATCGGATGGACCCTCGACGATGAAGAGGACGACCTTCTTACTCTCCACTAGTAACACCCGCCTCAATGAACGCGAGTTCGATCTCGCCGTTGTGTGTCGGCTCGTAGAGTTGCTCCTTTTGTCCGCCGAGAACGATATCCCTGTAGTAGAAGTCCCTTAGGTTGTTGGAGGACTTTACGTTGGCCATCCTGGCATACCTCTTTGCCGGGTTAGTGGTGGTGAAGGCAATGAAGCCACGATCGATGGTTTCAAGTGGCCTCAGGTTGTGGCAGGTGAATATGAGCTGGCCCTGACCGTGTTCGGACACGATGCTGAGCAACTCGCCCAAAAGGTACTCAAACACGCCAGAATCAATCTCATCGATCACAACCGTCACAGAGGGATCGTTGAACATGAGTATGAGGAGGTGGAGGAAGGACACGATGCGCTTGATGCCCTCAGACTCGCAGCTGAGGGGGATGGTCTTGCCGTTGCGCACAGAGACGAGCTGGACATTAACCCCAGTATCACCGCTCTTCATAACCTCCGCGCCAAGCTTAAGAAGTGAGACCTCAAGACCTGGAATGAGTTCGCGAAGGACGATGTTCATGTTCTCTATGGCAGTGTTCACTGGCTCATAAATACGCTCGGGTATTGTCTGTGCGCCACTCATAGGCAGTATGGCTCCACCGCCCGTTATCTTCTTTCCCCCAACAACACGGAATGGAAAGGGCAGCGCATCGAGAGCAAGCATTCCTACATCACGAGTATTCAGCACGAACATTTGAACTGCCGCAAACCTCTCCAGGGCGTTCAGTGCGTTCATAGCATCTTTGACCGTCTGAGAGGGGGCTCCCTCATCCTTATTCTTTTCACGGATGGTCTGTTTTAGCTTTTTTGAAAAGATGAATGAGCGAGACTCACGATACGCCAGCCTCTTCTCGACCGTCAGCTCGACGCCCTCTTCTGAGTCTTTACCTATGAGCTGTTTGTATTTGGCAGCGGGACCAAAAGCACCGTTGCCAGACGTGTCAATCAGTGTTGTCATACGGGACTTCTTGCCAGGCGTGTCATTAGCCACGGCAAGCCGCTCGTCAAACACTAGAAGCACGAATTTCTCGCCTTCTTCAGGTTGGTCTTCGGTTTCGCTTAGCTCCGCAACATCGCTTTTCACTTTAAATGAATAGACCACGCGATAGGCATTGCTGCCGTCAGGCTGGCGGACGCTCAGCTCGCATTCCACGATACCAAAATCCGCGTCAACACTTACCAGTTGCGCGAAACGCCTATCGAGCCTGCGCCCCATCATGCACTGTTGAGCCATCTGAAGGGCGTCGACAAGCGTAGACTTGCCAGAGCCGTTCTGCCCGTACATTCCGAGCACGCTGGCCCCTTCCGGACGACGGGAGTTGGAGAAAGACACCTCCCCATGCCCAACGTTCTTGAGGTTATCTATTGAAATCCGTTCGAAGCGGATAATTGGAGCAGCCATGAGTTCTCCTTTCTGTGCCATATAAACAGTCTAGGGAAAACTCAATTCAAACACAAGATTCGAAATATATAATATCGTTTATCAATTTGATAGCCTCTTCTTCGGCAGACGAGCAACTGAGTAAAGCCTACTTATCTAGACGAGCTCTACAAACCGATAAACGCAGGCCCTAAGACAATCGTAGAGGGCTAATTATGGAAACACTGCGAGCTCGATATTGAGGGATGCGAGAGGGCCTCCAGCATTCGCGCTGGAGGCTGCGAGCGCAACCACGTCGAGATAAGGAAGCTGCTGCCCAAGGCGCCGGCCTCAGGTTCGACCGGCTCTCCCCGGCCGACCCGGCGTTCCCGATGCCGCACGTGAACTCCGAGCCCCGCGGCGCGCTCGGCTTCGCGACGCCCGCCCGCGCCTTCAGGGCGATGCTCGGTGACGACGCGGCGGCGCTGCCGGGCGCCTACGGCGTGGAGGACGTGCCGCTCGGCGAGCTCGATCTGACGCCGGGGCTGATAGGGTGGGCGCGCGCGGAGAGGGGCGATGCCCCGCTGTCCTAGCCTAAGGGGAAACTGAATAGACAGACCGGCCGTCCGGCTGAGTCTGGGAAGAGGTGCCGGGCGGAGAGCGGGGACGGCCGCCGGACCCATCGAAACACATCTCCACTTTTCCTTCAACTGGGAAAATGCCGCCCCCCGGGGCCCGGGAGGGGCCTCGGGGGCGTTCGGCTTACTGCGGGAACGGCCTATCCGTTCAATGTGTTCGGCTGAGATCGGAAATCAACCGGCTCGATACGTGTTTTACCGCATTGCTGTAGCGCTCTGGGCCCGCATGCGAATTGGGTCGCGGCTGCCGGCCAAGTTGCTCTCCGCGATGTCACTGAATTGTGGGAGAATTGGTCAACAATAGCTGGGGGGATGGCGGTGCGTATAGCGTCACCATATAAAAATATTCTTGTGACGGGTGGTTGCGGTTTTTGCGGATCCGCCTTCGTCTGTTTTGTCGTGGACAGCGCTCCCGATGTGCACGTTACCGTTTTGGATAAGCTTGCCTACGCTGCAGACCTCGATAGCATCGCCGGGTTGTCTAAAGATGGGGTTGAGCTTGTCGTGGGGGACGTTTGCGATTCGAATCTTCTCGAGCGATTGGTTCCGGGCCATGATGCCATCGTTCACTATGCTGCCGAGTCTCATAACGACAATTCAATTGCCGACCCCGCGCCGTTTATTGCGACGAACATTGAGGGCACGTATACGCTCCTTCAGGCGGCCCGTGCATTCAATGTTCGCTTTCATCACATCTCGACCGATGAAGTGTTTGGTGATCTGGCGCTTGACGACCCTCGTAAGTTTACCGAGGAATCGCCGTATCGGCCTAGCAGTCCGTACTCCAGCTCTAAGGCCGCATCTGATATGTTGGTAAGGGCCTGGTCACGCACGTATGGCCTTAAAGCGACAATCTCAAATTGCTGCAATAACTACGGCCCACACCAGCATTCTGAGAAGTTCATCCCGCATTCGATTGCATGCATTCAGCGCGGCGAGCGTCCTAAGTTGTACGGCGATGGCTTGAATGTACGCGACTGGATTCACGTGGAGGATCATGCTCGCGCCGTTTGGTCCATTTTGACTAAAGGAGCGGTGGGGGAGACGTATCTTATCGGTGCTAATTGAGAGCATAGCAACCTCGAGGTTCTTAGGACCATTCTTAAGGCAATGGGGCAGAGTGAGGATTACGTTGACTGGGTGAGGGATCGCCCGGGACATGATCGACGTTACGCAATAGATGCGAGTAAGCTTCGGCGCGAGCTTGGCTGGACTCCGATTCACAATGACTTTGCAGCAGAGGTTTCACGGCTATGTTGCGAAACGCCTCTTTAATTTGGCTGACCTTTCGGGGCCTAGCCCTTGCTGTTCACGAATCTTTTGACGACGAAGAAGGCTTCTTGCCATAAAGTGTAATAAACTTCGCGAGAGGGGACGGCTATGGGCAATTGGAAAGCCTTATTTGTTTCGGTATTTAGCGCGCTACTGCTGGGGTGCTGCCTTGTTCCTGCGTTTGCAGAAGATGCTGCAATTACTAATCAAAATGGAAGCTCTGCTATAGCTATGGAGCAGTCGAACGTTCCTGACGATGCTTCTGGTGTTCATTCGGCCTTGGACGACGTATCTGATTTCGAGGCATCGGATACGGCTGATGCTGTGGCGCCGGGGAAGCTCGGGTCCGTCTATGATCTTGCTTCCGAGCACGTCGATGACCTTGCGGATGGGTTGTACACTTTTGGCTCTTCGGTTAACAGCAATTTTGTACTGGATGTTCCTGGTGGCACGGCGTCTGCGGGCAGAAAGCTACAGCTGTACAGTGGGAACAAGACGAATGCTCAGGTCTGGCGAGTGTCTCATGATCAGAATGGCTTTGTTGTCATTGCTTCTGTCAAGGGTTGCATGCTTGATGTCTCCGGCGGCAGTGCGAGCAATAGAAATCCCGTTCAGCTTTGGTCCGATAACTGCACCCTTGCGCAGCGTTGGATTGCAATTAAAGAGGCCGATGACAGCTACACCTTTATTTCGGCGCTCAACCAGTCGTTTGCCATTGACGTGGCGGGTGGAGTTGCCGCAAATGGCTCTGCTGTGCAGTTGTATCAGGCAAATGGTACGGCAGCTCAGCGATGGGTGCTAACGCCTGCCAAAACTGAGCAGCAGCAGCTCGATGATCGGGCGGCGGCGCATCTCGCTGACCTTCCCGATGGAACATATGCCATGTTGGCTTCGAACGACTCGTTTGCTCTGAAGTCGGTTAGTGGCTCTTTGTCATTCGGTGCATTTGCTTATTCTTGGGTTCAAACGTTCGATGTCTCAACTACGTCGGACGGGTATCGCACCATTGCGATTCATGGTGTTGGCGCGGTCCTGGACGCGACGGGTGGGAATGATGCCAACGGCACGAAGCTGCAGGGCTATTCTGCCAATGGAACCAAGGCCCAGAAGTGGATTATTGAGAAAGACGGCGAGCGCTTTCGAATTGTGTCGGCTTTGAATGGGCGGAAGGTTGCTGACATCCCCGGCGGATCGATTTCCTCTGGTGCGGGGCTTCAGCTTTATGACGTAAATGGAACGGCTACCCAATCCTTCTACTTTGTGAATCCGACGGCTGTACGTTCCGAGCTCGATAAGCTCGCTTCCGATAACCGAGAAGTTGTCAAAGACGGGGACTATGCAATTGCAGCCGGTCCAAATTTGTCTCGAATGGTTCTCGATGTTGTCGGCGGTTCAACTTCGAGCGGTGCAAACGTGCAGTTCTATCAATCGAATGCGACTGCCGCTCAGCGTTGGCGTGTTTCGCATGACGATGACGGCTACCTCACGATAGCGAATGTAAAGTCTGGCAAAGTTCTTGATGTTTCCGCGGGTTCAACTTCTATGGGAACGAACGTCCAGCAATACACGGCTTGCGGTGACGCGAACTATGCGCAAAAGTGGATTGCGGTGCCGAATGGCGACGGAAGCGTTCGACTTCTTTCTGCTGTTTGGCAACAGCGTGCACTTGACGTTGCCGGCGGCTCTCTGAACTCTCGGACAAACGTGCAGCTATATGCTTCGAATGGAACTGCCGCGCAGCGCTTCACTTTTATTGCCGCAAACCCTGCGTCAGTTGACCCGTGCGATGACATTTTGAAAGACAAGGGTTGGTGCGTTATTTCGCCCTCCTCAAATGGCTCTGTTGCCTTTGACGTTGCCGGTGGATCATTGAAGAACGGGGGCAACGTTCAGGCATATTCCTGCAATGGCACGCTGTCCCAGCTATTTAAGGCTGAGTATCGAGACGGTTACTATGTTCTGCGTAATGCTGGTTCCGGTAAGGTGCTCGATGTTGCAGCGGGCGACGTTGTTCCGGGGACGAATGTCCAGCAGTGGGATGAAAGCCCCAACGACAACCAGCTTTTCAGCGTCACTGCCAATGAAGACGGAAGCTATTCGTTCATCAATAAGGGCACAGGGCTCATGCTCGCTGTGTCCGGTTCAAATCTGGTTGCTGCCACGCCGGGAGATTCCGTCCAGACGTCGTTTGTTTTTGCCGAGCAAGAAGACTTGCTGAGCGAAGGCCTTTATGAAATCTATCCGTCTGCAAATTCCTCCTATGTGCTTGATGTTGCGGGTGCATCTGTTGACTCCGGCGCTAACGTCCAGCTCTATGCCAACAATGGTTCCTTCGCCCAAAAATGGCTGCTTAAAAAGGTGGATGGAACGAAGAATACCTATACGTTTGAATCCGTTTCCTCAACTAACAGACTTGCTGTTTCCGGTACCAATGTTTGCACGATGGCACCGGCAGATGTGAAGGCGCAACAATGGGTAGCGCGAATCGATAGCAATGGTATTGAGTTTGTGTCTGCGGATGACCAAGGCCTTTCGCTTGATGTGAAGGGCGGTAATTATGCATCGACTTCCAACGTTCAAGTCCACTCCTCCAATGGTTCTGCTGCGCAGAGATTCCGTCTGCGCGCTACTTCGGCAACCATCGACAATGGTACGTATTTCATCCGAATGGCTTCTCACGCGGGTTCGGTCTTAGATGTTTCTGGCGGATCGTACTCGGACGGTGCAAACGTTCAGATTTGGCAGAACAACGATTCGGGTGCTCAAAAATGGAATTTCTCTCGTAACGGTGATGGGTCTTACACAATCATTAATGCCGCTAGTGGTAAAGCTCTGGACGTAAAAGACGCCGTCGCGTCTTCTGGGTCAAATGTCCAGCAATGGTCAAAAAACGGAAGCGCTGCTCAGCGTTGGCATATTGACTATGTTCCCGGTGGTTTCAAGTTGTCTTCCTCTCTCAGCGGAGCCTTTGTTGTTGATGTTGCGGGAGGTAATACGGCAAACGGGACGAATGTTGCTCTATATGCGAGCAACGATTCGAAGGCGCAACGCTTTACGCTCAAGGCGACTACGTATGTTCAACCGTTGCCCGCTGATCAACAAGCAATGTATAACCGTGCACAGTGGTACAACAGCAACACGGAGTGGTTGATTTTGACTGATACTGTCGGATGCCGTACAGGTATTTTTAGGGGTTCTCGCGGCAACTGGAAGTTATGGTCTTTCTGGCAGTGCGCTCCTGGCAAGAATGAGTCGCCGACCGTGCTGGGTGAGTATTCCGTTTACGGAAAGGGCCTTTCGTTTGGGCATGGATATACCTGCTGGTACTACACACAGTTCTACGGTGACTATCTGTTTCACACGCAACCCTGCTATACGGGAACGTTTAATGTGATGGATCCCGCTATGGGGCAACGCGCATCTGCGGGATGCATTAGGCTTACAACGGACCATGCAAAATGGATTTACGACAATATTCCCTACGGAACGAAGGTCGTTAATTACTAAGACAGAAGGCGGAACGCGTACTGCGTTCCGCTTTTTTGCGCAAAGATTTGCATGATACGCATAACCGCGATTAAATGAATCTTGAGCACGGCAGTTTTGCTATGTGCACCTCGCATGATTTGATGGTCGAGTCATGCGAGTTGTTTGTGGCAACAGATGTTGTGTTACTGGAATTGGCGAGGCTGTCTGGGGGGATGTCATGCGTCATAAAAAGCGCGTTTGCATGCATTGCAAACAGGGCTCTTGTTGGGCCTACTTCTAATATTGCCCGTCGTTCTTAAATCGGGTTCGACTGCCTTTGCTGAAGTCTCTCCGGCTGGTCCATCGGCGGAAGAGGCTGTGAAAGCTGAAGACGTGAATGATTCTTTTCGGGATTCGTCTTTGGGCGATTCTGCTCATGACGACAGCGCGACCGATGAAGACGCGGGCGTCGAGTCTTAATCTTCTGCCGAGGCAGCTGATCTGTCCAGCTACTCGACCCTCGATACGGGCACCTATTTCTTAACCTCGACTTTGTCGGGGCATCGCGTGCTCGACGTCGCCGGTGGATCGATGGGTGCCGGCGTGGCTATACAGCTGTATGGAAGAAATGAGACGGCTGCTCAAAACATTCGTTTTGTTTCAACTGCGCCCGATGTGCCTCCGTGCGATGATTTTGGCCTTGATGGCTGGTTTACCATTTCGCCGATGGCTGATTCGGCTTGCGTCTTCGACATTGCTGGAGGCTCATCTTCCAACGGGGCTAATGTCCAGACCTATGCCGCTAACGGCACGTTTGCGCAGGACTTTAAGTTTGTCTACGACAACGGGTATTACTGCATTGTCAATGCTCAATCTGGTAAGGTCCTCGATGTTGAAGGCGGCAACCTGTGCCCGGGAACCAATGTTCAGCAATGGAGTGAAAATACCAACAACTCTAATCAATTGTTTTCTATCGTGCGTAACGATGATGGCTCGTATACGGCGACCAACAAGGCAACGGGTCTGGTTTTGACCGCAAATAACGCTAACGTATATGGCGACGTCCCGTCTGATTCATCGTCCCAGCGTTTGGCGATCACCAAGGTGACCTCGCTCTTGCCACAGGGCTTCTTTACCATCTCGAGCGCGTCTTCCGCTTCAGCCGTTCTAGACGTTTCGGGCGGCTCGGTGAGCGATGGCGCCAACGTGCAGTTCTATGTATCCAATAGCTCGGTCGCGCAAAAGTGGAAGGTTGCCAAGGTCCCCGATCGCGACAACACCTATACCGTTGAAAGCTTGCTTTCGGGCAGGGTGCTTACCGAGGATGCCAACGGCAACGTGTGCGTGCGCTCTTTTAACAATAGCGATTCCCAGTTTTGGACGGCGCGGATTTACAACGGCGGTGCCGTTTTTGTAAACGTTGCAAGTGGCAATGTGCTCGGTACGGCATCTGGCTCCAGCAACAAAGGGACTAATATTTGCGTAATGCCTTTCAATGGTGTTTCTGATCGGTCGCTAATGTTGTGGAGCTGCTATCTGGTTGATTCGGGCACCTATACCATTACTGCTTCCTCGGACCGTTCCAAAGTGCTGGATGTTGCAAGCGGCTCGCGTTCCAATGGTGCCAATGTTCGCTTGTGGTCATCGAATAATACCGGAGCGCAAAAATGGGCCATTACAGCGAACCCGGACGGAACCGTTTCGATTCAAAACTGCAAAAGTAAAAAATACCTCGATGTCGCTAACGCTCAGGCTGTTTCGGGTGCCAACGTTCAGCAGTGGCAGGGAAACGGTAGGCCGCTCAGCGTTGGCGCGTTGCGTATACGGGCGGCGGCTCCTTTACCATTTATTCCGCACTCAGCGATAGTCTCGCCTTGGACATAAGCGGGGGAGTGCTAAGCGATGGTGCAAATATCCAGATCTTCACCTCTAACGGCAGCGAGGCGTAGGGGTTTGCTTTTAGGCAAACCACGTATGTGCCTGAAGCGGTGGATTTGGCCGTTCCTGTCTATAACCAGTATGCTGCTGGCCTGCCCAAAGGCTGTGAGTCCGCCGCCCTCACTAACGTGCTTAACTACTACGGATTTGGCGTCGGGCCGTGTGAGATGGCTGATCGTTGGATTCCGCGGAGCTCTTGGGACTTTGTCTGGTGCTTCTGGGGCAATCCCCATAGCTACAACAATGGCAACGAAATCTGCGCGCCCGGTCTCAACAGGGCTGCGAACAACTTTCTGGCGAGTAGGGGTAGCAAGCTGAGGTCATACGATGTTTCGGGTGAATCTCTCTACGATCTCTGTAAGTATTTGGACGATGGCTATCCCGTCATTATTTGGACGACCGTTCATCAGGGCAACGTGGGCAATATCTATGCACGGCAGGGTGGCTATTTCGCTTGCTCAAATTCGCACACGGTGGTTCTGAAAGGCTATGACCCCCAAATGAATAAGGTTATGCTGTCCGACACGATTGACGGCTACACCACGTATGATTTGGATTGGATTGCTTGGGTCTACAAACAGCGAGGAGCGTAGGCAGTCGTCATTAAGTAATCAACCACCACTTTTTTGTTGATCATATGAACTATCATAGATTCAATGGTAATTTGGATTGGGAGTCCGATATGAGCTGCAGTCGATATGCCCGTGGCCTGGCCGCTTTATCAGTTGCGGTTTTGGCTACGGGTCTTTTGTTTTCGCCGTTGGCGACGTCTCAACTTTTTCCCGAGGATGCACCTTTGGCAAGCGGAGGCACTCGACAGCTCGCTGAGCCCGGTAATGGACGTATGATTGATTTATGGCCTAATCAGGGCGTTGGTGTACATGGCGTTTGCGAGCGCGGAAACCCAATTGGAGCCGGTCGTCCCTATGTGTAATTGTGTGTGTAGCGGAATGGATTGATTTTATGTTTAGCAAAACCCGCCTTGCATCGTCTCTTCTGGTTGCTCTCGGGCTGCTTTACAGCCTGGGGGCAGCTCCTGTTTTTGCCGACGATGCTACGCTTCCCGTCGATGCAACTCTCGAGGAGCGTCTTGCCTATGGTGAGGCGCATCCCGATGATGACCTTGGTACCCATACTGCCGGTAGCTCGATGGAAGGTGAGCCGCTTGCCGCGGCACTCGATGCTCGCTCGGCTAATCGCTCCCCGTATTGGGGCGGTTCTAGCGCTTCTAAAACGTTCTATAACGGCTACGACGAGGTGTTTGCATCTCCTGCCCTTAAGGTCATTGACGTCTCGGAGTGGCAGGGGACGATCGATTGGAATAGGGTCAAAAACTCAGGCGTGGATGCTGTCATTTTGCGTTTCGCGCATTCAACGAGTCATTTTGACAAACAGTTTGAGCGCAATTTGAGCGAGGTTCGCCGTCTGGGAATTCCGTTTGGCCTGTATATCTTTAGTACTGCCCAGAATTCGAATGACGCTACAAGTGAGGCGTACTTCACCCAGCAAATCGTAAGCAAATACGGTCTATACGATTTGTCGTTACCGATATTTTATGACCTCGAGTCGTTCTACGACAGCAACGGAAATACAATATCGCCCAACAGCGCTTTGGCATACGAGGGCATTGTGAATGCGTACTTTAATACGCTGTCTGGTTTTGGGGTCAACAACGTTTCAATTTATTCCGGACGTTGGTATACAGATACCTATTTAAAAGCCGCCAGCGTGCGTCCCCGTGTATCTTGGATTGCGGAGTACGGTCCTAAGTTCAACACCACGTTTAGCTGCGCCGGTCAGTTTGGGTGGCAGTATACGTCGCAAGTCCGCATCGATGGGATCACTGCCAACACGGTTGACATGAGCGCTTTTTCTTCTGCTGATTTTATCAATGTGCTCAATCTGCCCGATTTTTCTCTTTCTGATGGAACTTATTACATCGACTCGATTGGAAAAGATTCCTCGAGCGTTACCGTTTGCGAAGATGGAAGCCTTTCTTTGTATGGTGCCCAGGGAACGGCTGACCAGCGCTTCATCCTTGAGTCAGCTGGTTCGGGGGCGTATCGAATCAAGAATGAGTCAACTGAGCAGTATCTCACCGTGGCTGATGGAAACGCACAGAGTGGCTCTTTGGTTGTCCAGGCGGCTTATGCTCAAGACGATAGTCAGCTTTGGCACGTTCGCGCTTCCGATAATGGGTTCTATATCCAGTCCGCATTGGGCAATTGGGTGCTCGATTTGAGTGGCGGAAGCACGACGGATGGCACTCCGATTCGTATCTGGGCTCCGAATAAATCGATCGCGCAGCGTTTTACGTTCGCTTCCGCATCGGCCGTAACAACTGATACAGCTTTTGCCATAAAGAGCGTTCTCGATCCGCAGCTTGTCATGGATATCTACGGCGGTTCATCTGATAACCGAGCGCGGCTACAGATCTATAACGCCAATAATAGTCAGGCTCAGATGTTTACGTTTAAACAGGTTGGCAATGGCTTGTACGAAATCGTAAACGTTAACTCTGACAAGCCCTTTGAGGCTCAAGGCGGATCTGTCTCCAATGGTGGAGCAGTTTCCCAGTATTCATCCAACGGCACTTGCGCGCAGCATTGGTCCATTGTTGATTGCGGTAATGGCGAATACTCGTTCATAAATTCGAAATCCGGTAAAGCCATTGACGTTCCGGGCGGTAATGGCGTGAGTGGGTCTGCGCTTCAGATTTATACGTACAACGGATCTGATGCACAGAAATGGACGCTTGCGCCAGCGCGCACTATTCGCCAGGAGCTCAATGATCTCGCTGCTTCGGGCAAGGGTCTTGTAAATGAGGGCGTTGAATATGCCATCGGCTCTGTCTCTGAGCGTCAGGTATTCGATATTGCCGGCGGATCTATAAATTCCGGTTCCAATCTTCAGCTATATGCATCTAACGCAACTAAGGCTCAGCGTTGGACGTTTTCCTATGACAAGAATGGTTATGTGACCATTACGAATGTGAAGTCGGGAAAAGTCTTAGATGTTTTTGCCGGCAGCAAAAAAGCAGGTGCCAATGTTCAGCAGTACGCGTCCAATGGCTCTTGGGCTCAGAAATGGATCCTTGTCGATTGCGGTGACGGCTCTTTCAAGATTTGCTCTGCGATTAGGACTGGCTTTGTCTTGGACCTTGCCGGAGGCTCCACTGCAAATGGAGCGAATGTCCAGGTTTATGACGATAACGGTACCGCTGCGCAGCGATTCCGTCTGTATACGGCCGGAGAAGTTTCTAAGGCTCAGACAATCGATTCTCAGTCTGCTGTTGTAACGGCTTCTGATGGTCGCGTATTTGATGTACCTGGCGGCAACGTGGATAGCGGAGCTGCCATTCAGCTGTATAGCGCTAATGGTACTATTGCGCAGTCGTTTGGCTTTGAATTTGATGATGAAGCGGGCCTTTATGCTATAAAGTCTGCGAAATCCTATCGCTACCTATATGCTCAGGATGGGGATATTGTTCCTGGGGCCGCGGTTAAGCAAGGGAGTCCGTCGCCCTCGTCGCAGATTTATGATTGGGCTGTCGAAGATGCGGGTAACGGCTTATATCGTATCGTTAACGCTGCAACGGGTTGTGCTTTGGGTGTAAGTGATTCTGGCAAGCTTGTAACGGTTTCCAGGGGCGATGCGCGCGAGCTATCGGTTGCATTTGCACCATCCGACTTTAAATGTTTGCGCTCCGAACAGGATGCTGATGCTGCGGCTCATATGTCTGATTTGCCGGATGGCGAGTATATCGTCAGCTCGAGCAGGAACTATTCCTTTGTACTGGATGTTTCTGGTGGGTCAAAAGATAACAGTGCCAACATCCAGTTGCACACGTCGAATATGAGCAATGCTCAGCGTTGGATCGTTTCCCATGACGATAAGGGCTATGTTACGTTTACGAACGTTGGCTCCAATAAGGTGATTGATGTCGCCGGCGGAAACGCCTCGTCTGGTACGAATGTTGCTCAGTATGGTTCCAACGGCACGTTTGCTCAAAAGTGGATTGTTTCCAAGCAATCCGATGGCTCATATCTCATTGAGAGTGCTCTTAGGCCCGGATTCTATCTTGGATCCAAGGGAGGCGGTGCGTCCAATGGTGTAAATGTTGAGTTGAGCGTCAATGATAACAATTCGCACTTTGCGTTGTTTAGTACTTCTCCATCAGTTGCTAAATGCGAGGATATTCTTCCTGCTGGGTATTTCACTCTGAGTCCCGCCTGCAATTCCACCGGTAAGGTCCTTGATATTGCCGGTGGTTCAAGCTCCAGTGGGGCAAATGTCCAGCTTTACAGTAGCAACGGTACGCTTGCTCAGCTGTTTAGCTTTGAATATCACGACGGTTACTATGTAATCCGTAATGTAAAGTCTCAAAAAGCGCTTGACGTGGATGGCGGCAAGCTCGTTCCGGGCACTAATGTCCAACAGTGGGAATGTGATTCGGCCAATGCTAATCAGTTGTTTTCTGTAGTCGACAACGGCGATGGGACGCTCTCTTTTATTAATAAGGCGACTGGCCTGTTTTTGGATATTGTTGGAGCTTCTGACAGTGTTCAGGCGAATTTGGACGCATATCTCCCCAATGGAAGCGCTGCTCAAAAGTTTACGCTTCATCAGGTTACAGAGTTTTTGAGTGAAGGTGCTTTTTCCTTTGAGTCGGCCACGGCCTCGAAAGTCTTGGATGTTGCTGGCGGATCCGTGGAGGACGGCGCTCCGGTCCAGCTATATACATCGAACGATACGCTTGCGCAAAAATGGTATGTAAGCAAAGTGGCAGGGTTGGACAACACGTTTGAGATTGAGTGCATCGGCTCTGCGAAGGTTCTCTCCCTTGCTGATGACGGGAAGCTTGTCCAGCAGACATCAAGCGGCGCCGATTCTCAGCGGTGGCACAGTGCGCTGTCTGGCGGCAAGGTTGCGTTGCAAAATGCAGCTACAGGTTAGTATCTCTGTGTTTCGGGCTCTTCCTCGACATTGGGCGTGGTTGATTCGTTGGAGCTGCCCGGTGTTCGATTTAACGTAAAGAGCGTCGGGGTTCTTTCTGAGGGGTCATATACCATCCAGCTTATGGCGAACCGGTCGTATGTATTCGATGTGTCTGGTGGATCAACGGCTACCGGAACGTCAGTTGGATTTTATGGTTCGAACGGAACGGCGGCTCAGATTTGGGATGTTCGCAAGAATTCCGATGGAACATATGAGATATCTAGCGCTAAATCCTGCAAGCCTCTCGATATCAAGGGCGGCAATCAGTCGGCTGGTAATGGTGTCCAAATTTGGACCCGTAACGAAGGCAACGCTCAAAAATGGAATTTGGTTTACAACAGGGGAGAGGGCTATACGATTCGGTCGACCAGTGGACTTGTCTTGGCTTCTTCTGGCGGCGCGCTTGCCCTTTCTGAAGATAATGGTACCGCCAATCAGCGTTTTGCCTTTGAAAAGGCTACCTATATTCCACCTGCTTTAACTGGAGTTCAATGGAAGGGTTGTGCCCATTATTCGTCGTCTCGCTACGGCGAAGACTGGAGCGTGATTGTGATTCACATCTCTGAGTGCACAGCGCTTTCCCAGATTGATAATACTTTTTGGGGTACACGCGAAGCCTCGGCTCATTATGGCGTGGCACCAGGGCAGATTCACCAGTATGTCGGTCTCAATGACACGGCTTGGGCCGTTGGCGACTGGGAGTGGAATAAACGCTCGGTGTCTATCGAGCATGTGGGAACTACGGCAAATCCGCCTTCGTATGCTACCCTTGATACAAGTGCACAGCTCATGGCTGCACTTGCAAGATCTAAGGGTTGGAGACATTTGACGATGGGAGATAACGTTGGGATACATAAGTGGTATTCATCAACAAGTTGCCCCGCCGGAACAGACGTCAATTGGCTTGTTGCGAAGGCAAATCAGTATTTGGGCAACTAGCCTGTTATTTGAACGCCAATGTAATTGGCTACGTCTCCAATTATCATATATCCGCAAGCTTAGGAGAGATTGGTATGTCAGCAAGTGGTATCCATCCTGGCTGTTGCGCGTTCGTTTGTGTAGAGGGGTAAATGAAAAGGCCTGAAACCATCTGGTTTCAGGCCTTTTCCTATTCTTAATTGAACGGTTAATTTTTTCTGCCCTCTTGGAATACTCGGTAGACCTGAAGCTCCCATTCTTTTCGCTCAGTTTTGGCGACGTTGTCAAGGATGAGGCCGGTAGCAAGCGAGAGCCCGCACAGGAACATGAAGGCTACCGCAAGCACTGCAGTGGGGAGCCGTGGAACAAGACCGGTTGCGAAGAATTCTCCAATGACTGGAAGGCCGAGAATCAGGCCAACGAGAGCGAGTACCAATGCGATAAGGCTGAAAAACTTGAGAGGACGATAGTTCTTAAATAGGCTGGCGATGGCACACACAACTTTTACACCATCTCCAACGGTATCGAGCTTGGACTCCGAACCTTCTGGGCGGTCGCGATAATCGATGGGGACGTCGGCAATCCTCCAGCGTCGATCGACCGCATGAATGGAGAGTTCCGTCTCAATCTGAAAGCCTTCGGAGAGGACTGGGAAAGTCTTTACGAAGGGGCGAGACATGGCCCGGTAGCCGGTCATGACATCGTCGAAGGAATAACCATAGATCCAGCGAATCATTGTGCGGACGAGGTCGTTACCAAAGCCATGAAAGGCGCGTTTGTTCTGCTCTGCGTAGGTACCGTTAGAGAGTCGATCGCCCACGGTCATATCCGCTTCACCAGAGAGGATTGGGGCGGCGAGCGCTGCGGCAGCTTCCGCCGGATAGGTGTCATCCCCATCGACCATGAGGTAGCAATCTGCGTCAATATCGCGGAACATCTGCCTCACGACGTTGCCCTTGCCTTGCCTGGGTTCGTGGCGAACGATTGCGCCCGATTCCTTCGCAAGTTTTGCGGTTTCATCGCTTGAGTTGTTGTCGTAGACGTAGATGGGTGCGCCTGGCAATGCGGAGCGGAAGTCGGCTACTACCTTAGCGATAGTGACGGCTTCGTTATAACAGGGGATGATGACGGCAACGCGTGATGCGTCGATAGAGATAGTCAAGGAGGTACCTTTCAGAGTGGAACAAACCTGCTTAAGAATATACCGGTATTTCGCCTTGCATGCTATCTGCGTAATTACGTCACGCCTCTCGGTCTTGTTCCATGATGATGTGAATCCGAGCTGGATTATAATTCTGGAGACTTCGTCATAATGAATGAAAGGGCTGATCGTCGGATGCGACTGTGTCTGACATCAAGAAGTTCTATATGCATGTGGAGGCTTATGTTTTTTAAGGAGCGCATTCGCGAAATCGATGTTGCTGCGTTGGTTGCAGCGTTTCTGATTGCAGTTTGCTTTGTTGTCGGGCTTCAGGTCTATCATTCCGTATATTTAAATGAGTCCTTGATTCAGGGTGTCGGCTCTATCGTCTTTTGCATTATCGTGATGTCCTTGCTCGTCCTTGCTCTATATGTCTTGATCGTTTGCGTCTTTACTTGGGTCGACGCTCACTCAGGAAAATCTCTGGATGAGGACGAGGTTCGCGGTCGCTCTTCGTTTTCTTGTGTACTTAAAGCAAACTTGCTTCGTTACTCTTTAATTGTGCTGGCATGCTGGCTCCCGGTCATGCTCATTCGTTTTCCTGGAAATATAGATCCGGATACGTTTTGGCAGCTCCTCCAGACCCGAGGCCTCGCTTTGACAAGCGATCACCATCCTTGGTTTGACACTGTCTTGTTTGGCCTTTTTTGGTCTATCGGGGATGTTTTTGGCAGTCATGCCTTCTCGCTCTTGGCGTATTCTGTGTCGCAGGCTGTGCTCACTGCGATTTCGTTTGCTGTCTGTTTTTGTTATTTTAGATGGCTGGAAGTACACAGTATTTTGCGGAGGGGTATTGTTGCACTCGTGTCTCTTCTCCCGTTTTTCCCAATGTTTGCACAAACAATGGCGAAGGACACGTTATTTGCTGCGGTTTGGGTTCTTTTCCTTCTGTTCTACTTTGAGACCGTTCGCACAAAGGGGGAAGTGCTTAAGAACTTTCGTGTGGTTGCTGGTGGGTTTTTGCTCTTGGGTCTTATTGTGCTTACGAAAAAGACCGGAATATATTTGCTCGCGCTTTCTCTGGTGCCCCTGATTCTTATCTGTCGGGCTAATAAGGCTCGGCTTCTTCTGCTCACGGGTTCCGTGGTGTGCCTGTTTTTTGTTTGGACTAACATCGCACTGCCTGCTTGGGGCGTTGTGAAAGGCAGCTCTGCTGAGATGATGTCGATTCCATCGCAGCAGGTGGGGTATTACCTGTCTAGATATTCGGACGAAGTGACGCAGGATGACTGGCGGGTTCTTGAAGGCGTTTATGCTTCACCCGAAGTACTTGGGACTGTGTATCAGCCTGCGCGTGCTGATGCAACGAAGATGTACTGGAAAGGGTCGTCGACCACTGAGACAAAGATTGAATTTCTAAGTTGGTATTTCAGGACGGCGCTCAAGCATCCGAAGACATTTCTCGATGGTGCTCTGGCAACAATGCTTCCCCTGTTCTATCCAGATGGGGTTACCGAGGGTGATGAGAGCTTCATTTTCTATCGAGATAACCTTGCGTCGGCCGCTACCGGGGATCCGGGGCTAGTGGGGGCTATCCAGTCTTATTCTGGCGGTTCGGCTTCCGCGAGCGATATGGATTCTTTGTTCGCCGGCTCGTTCCGTATTCCGGTAGTTGCTCGAATTTCCGACATTTTTGATAACCTTTACCTCAAGATCGCCGAGCTGGTTCCACTGCTATTTCATAAGGTTACGTATGCCTTGTATATTCCAATAATCGTGCTCTGCTACTGCATGTCTAGAGCAAGAATGACGACTGAGCGATCTCCTCTGGAGGTCCTCCTCTCTTTTGCGCCGGTTATTGCTGTGTACTTGTCTCTGCTCGCAGGTCCAATTGCGTTACCTCGTTACATGGCAACCCCGGTATACGCTACGCCGTTGTTGTTGGCGCTGCCTTGGGTTCTCGGGATGGCGAATTCTGGGAAGAGCGGTCATGATGATGAAGTCGCCGATGCGGAAGCGAAATTAATTTTTAGAATGGTTGATCCTGGTTTGAGCGAGAACGTTGGTGAATGATATGGCGAAACGACTTACCTCTTTTGATATCGCGAAGGCGGTCGCTTTGATTGCAGTTGTCGTTGGGCACTGCAGCTTTGCCGGTGTGCCCCAAGGCGTTGTAAAAGCGTGCTACTCCTTTCACATGCCGCTGTTCTTTATTGTGAGCGGCTACTTTTTTAAACAGCAGGAAGACGAGAGAGCCCTGCTTCGGAAGAGTGTGAGTGGGTTGCTAGTTCCATATCTGGGGACAAGCCTCATCCTGATTGTTTTAATGGTATTTAGAACCATATTTGACGGTGGGCTAGTTGTCGAAACTGTCCGCTCCTGGACCGTGGCGGCTTTATACGGATCCGGGGCTGTTCTTGACTCTATGCCAGAAGGGGTAATGGCTATTGGGGCTATTTGGTTTCTACTTGCGTTATTCTGGTCGCGGTTGTTGCTAAATGCGGCGTTGAAGACTGACTATCCAGCCTTGGTATGCCTCGCCCTCTTTATCGTTGGCATTGGTTCTGCGGACTCCATCTGGTTGCCCTTGGCTGTTCAGCCCGCAATGTGCGCCGTTCTGTTCTTATATATTGGGTTCAAGATCAAGGAATCGTCTCTTTTGAGGCGGGGTGGCATGTCTCCAATTCTATGGGGCTTTTCCTTCTGTATTTGGTTGTATTGCGCTAGATACCATGGTGTTCTGTACATGGTTTCCAACACGTATGCTGCAGGGGCAATGGATGTTATTGGTGGAGTGTGTGGCTCCATCTGCCTCCTAAAGTTTTCTGAGGTATACATTTCTAAAATTCCCGTCTTGTCCAGCATGTTAAAGTTCGTGGGAAAGAACTCTCTTGCCTTTTTCTGCATGCATCTCGTTGAGTTAGATGTGATTCGGTGGGATCTGATTTGGGAGATCATGTCTCAGATTCCGCATGCATGGGTTCTTATGGTGTTGATGCAGGTTGCGTGCACGGGGCTGTTCGCTGGCGTGGTTTATTGTTTGCCGCCTTTCCTGTCTGGTTTGTTTTATCCGGCCAGACGTGCGAAGTCCGCATAGTTTAGTTTGGAGAACTTGATGACTCCTATAGAGTGCGCGAGAAATAACATTGAGCCTGTTAGCCACGATGGTTCCAGCATTTTGCAGAAGATTCTTCGGTATTTTGCTATTTCACTTATGATTGCAATGGCCTTGGAGATTCTCGTATTCAATTTCCCGTTCTGGGAATCTTTGCTATTTGGGAACGCGAAAGAAGTGGATTGGAGCCTTGGTCCTGGATTGGAGATTCAGGATGACAGGACGATTAAGGTCGTAGATCCCGAAACCGCCTATATTGAATTCGATGCCGATGGATGTCGTGTCGAGAATCTTTACCTTGATATCGCTGTTCCAGGCTGGACATCTTCGTCATGGAGAACGTCGACTGGCCCTTATTTAGCAATAAAGGTTCTTGCTACTGACGAAGCGAACTCATCTTTCTTTGAACTTCCTTCTTACAATTACTGCGGCGGTATGGAAAGCTCGAAATACCTTCGCCTGCATCTTTCTGGGGTTTCACATAAGATGCGGGTGCTTATTCAAGAAGAATCGGGGTTCAGCTTTGATTTTCGAGGCGCGTCTATTAATGCCATGAGGCCGTTTTGCTTCGAGCTCATCCGATTTGGGATTGTTGCATTATTGGCTTGTGCGCTCCTTGCTTTCCGACCCTCATCTAGTCTTTACAGGACTAGATTGTTTCCAATTCGCCCTGTTGTTATCGGATGCATTGTCGCGTTAATGACCGTTGAGATGGCGGGATCTGTTGTTGTCAGCCGATTGTCTGGGGTTGTTGACAATCCAGCTAACGGTCCAACAATTAGCGGGCCGGTTGCATTTGACTTCAATCAATACAATCATCTTGCGGAAGCGTTTTTGTCGGGCAAGGTTTCCTTAGACCTTCCCGTGTCCGCCGTTCTCTCTGATATGGAAAACCCGTACGATACTTCAGCTCGAGCTCAGGAATTATCTCAGGCTGGTGAGTATTACTACCTCGACTATGCTTTTTATAACGGGCATTACTACTCGTATTTCGGTGCGCTTCCGGCATTGGTTGCGTTTGTTCCCTTCAAGTTGTTAACTGGCCGTGATCTTAGAACGGATCAAGTCGTTCTCGCTTTGGGGGTGATCTTCATTTGCGCTTTCAATGCGTTGCTGTATTGCTTGGCAAAGCGCTATCGACAAGATGTCTCCCTTGGTCTGTTCGCACTTTCTTCAGTGTCATTTTTTGTTGCGAGTGGACTGCTGTACCTTGTTTTTCTCCCACAGATTTATTCTGTCCCTATTTTATCTGGCTTAATTGTTGTGTTCTTGGGCTTGTCGTGTTGGATATCTGCGGAGCGTTTGGATGGAGACCACGGGGGCTTCAAGAAGAGCTACCTCATCCTTGGTTCATTTCTGATTGCCCTGTCATTGGGCTGCCGGCCCCAATACGTGCTGGTCTCTTTGCTTGCCTTCCCGATTTTTTGGAATGCGATATTTCGGGAACGTCTGTTTTTCTCAAAAAAGGGCGTTGGCAACACGGTGTCGGTAATTGCGCCATTTATTCTCGTTGCAATTCCCGTCATGCTGTATAACGGCATGAGGTTTGGATCGGTCTTTGATTTTGGCGCCGCATACAACCTGACTGGTAGCGATATGACTTCGCGAGGAATTGACCTATCGCGGTCCCTTCCCGCTTTGTTCCAGTATTTGGTTCAGCCTTTGAGTATTTGCGCACGGTACCCGTATGTTTTCGGTGTAGACATGGCTGTTGATTTCCAGGGCTATTGGTTTTATGAGCCTTATCTTGGAGGATTGCTGCCCATCGCTCCGTTCTTGCTCGTGGGCCTTGCTTGCATTCCGCCCGTGTTATCCAAGAGTAAGCAGAGTCAGAAGGCTGCCATCATCTTTTCGCTCATTGTCGCATCGGTAATCCTTTTTGCGGATTTCCAGATTGCGAGTATTACAATGCGGTACTTCAGTGACTTCTCATGGTTATTGATTTTGCTTGTGTTTGGAGTGCTGCTTCAGACTCCTGGTTTTGTGGAAGGTAAAGGTGTGATTTTTAGGATTACGGTTGCACTTATCGGACTGACAATCCTCTTGGGGTTTTGGATCTTGTTGTCTCCCGATCGTTATGGCGCTCTGGTGAGCACATGTCCGTCCGTGTTCTATGGTGTGGCTCAGATGCTATGTCTTGTTTGATTTCATTTCGCAAACAAGGAAAGTCTAAGTCTCGTTATAAGCTCGGGCGATAGGGAAAGGCGTACCTTGTCCGAGAACTTCGAACCCACCAACATCATCGTCACGGGCGGCTGCGGCTTCATCGGCAGCAACTTCGTGCACTACGTCGTGAACAACCACCCCGACGTGCGCGTCGCCGTCCTGGACAAGCTGACCTACGCCGGCAACCCCGAGAACATCGCCGGGCTGCCCGCCGACCGCGTGGAGCTCGTGGTGGGTGACATCTGCGATGCCGCGCTGCTGGACGAGCTCGTCCCCGGCCACGACGCGATCGTCCACTACGCCGCCGAGAGCCACAACGACAACTCCATCGACGACCCCACGCCGTTCCTGCGCACCAACGTGGAGGGCACCTTCTGCCTGCTGCAGGCCGCGCGCAAGTTCGGCGTGCGCTACCACCACGTCTCCACCGACGAGGTCTACGGCGACCTGGCCTTGGACGACCCCGCGCGCTTCACCGAGGAGACGCCCTACCGCCCCAGCTCCCCCTACAGCTCCACCAAGGCGGCCTCCGACCACCTGGTGCGCGCCTGGCACCGCACCTTCGGCGTGAGGGCGACCATCTCCAACTGCTCCAACAACTACGGCCCCTACCAGCACGTGGAGAAGTTCATCCCGCGCCAGATCACCAACATCCTGGACGGCGTGCGCCCCAAGCTCTACGGCGACGGCCGCAACGTGCGCGACTGGATCCACACCGACGACCACTCGAGCGCCGTGTGGACCATCCTCACCAAGGGCGAGATGGGGGAGACCTACCTCATCGGCGCCGACGGCGAGCGCTCCAACATCGACGTGCTGCGCGCGATACTCACGCGCTTGGGAAAGCCGGCCGACGACTTCGACTGGGTGCGCGACCGCCCCGGCCACGACCGCCGCTACGCCATCGACTCCACCAAGCTCCGCCGCGAGCTGGGCTGGGAGCCCAAGCACACGGACTTCTCCGAGGGGCTCGACCAGACCATCGCCTGGTACACCGAGAACCGCGCCTGGTGGGAGCCCGTCAAGGCCGCTACCGAGGCACGCTACAAGGCCCAGGGCCAGTAAGTTACCACTGATTGAGGGCGCCGTTGCGAACCACTCGCGGTGCCCGAGTACGAGAGACGCCTTCTCGGCCCGTGCGCGCCCTTGCGGACCTGGGGATGACCCCCGGGGAAGCTCACCGCGCACGGGCCGGGGCTTCGATAAGATATCGATGTTATTGTTGCGAAGGTCGCTTATGCGCGGCACTTGAAATGCGAGAAGTGGCGCCGAGTGCTTATATTCCTGCTAACATAAATACGTTGGTTCAGATTAAAGGATGGTCGTTTGAATGGCTGAAGCCCCTGCAGTCTCATTGTTGGTTCCAATTTGTAATGTCGAAAAGTATCTTCGCCAGTGCCTTGAGTCGGCTCGCGAACAATCACTTTCGAACATCGAGATTATATGCATAAACGATGGGTCGACGGATAGCTCCCTCGATATCATCAATGAATATGTCGAAGCCGATCCTCGCTTCCGAGTTCTTGACAAGCCTAATTCTGGCTATGGCGACTCCATGAACAAGGGTCTCTCGATGTGCACCGGTGAGTACGTCGGCATTCTTGAGTCGGACGATTTCTTGGACTCAGGTGCATTGGAAACAATGTATCGAGCAGCCAAGCAATGCGACGCCCAGGTGGTTAAGTGCGACTTTTATCTGTACTGGTCTCTTCCCGAAGAGCGCAATGAGAAGTTCGGCTGGGTCGATGCGCTTCTTGAAGGCCATGTGAACCCCCAAGTGGAGCGAGAGGTGTTTTATCGAAAGCCATCGATATGGTCGGCTATCTATCGAAGGGATTTCTTGGAGAAGAACGATATTTCGTTCCTGCCTTCGCCGGGCGCTTCGTATCAAGATGCTGGCTTTAACTTCAAGGTATGGGCTTCGTGCGATAACGCGGTCTTGCTTAATGAGGCCTTCCTACACTATCGCCAGGATAATGAAAAGTCCTCGGTCAATTCTCCTGGCAAGGTTTTCTGCGTCTGCGACGAATACGAGGAGATGCATCGATACCTCGATTCGCATTGTCAGGCCAGGATATATCTGCGATCCGTCCTAGCAAAAATGCGCTTCGATAGCTATGAGTGGAACTATGACCGGCTGTCTCCTGAGCTTCGAGAGCAATTTGTTCCTCGGATGGTTGAGGATGTGAATTCTGATCTACAGCAAGGCTATAGTGATCTCAACATTTTCGAGCCCTCCAAGCGGCTTAATCTAATTCTTCTGCTTCACGATTCCAAGTTGTATGGAGTGCTTCGGTCTTCGGATGGCTCACGTACTCGAAAAGAGCGCTTTGTTAGGCTGATGCGGGCGGGGGGATTGCTGTCTGCAATTCGATTGGCTTTGTTCCGATTGACCCACTAACTAATTCCGGAGAAGTGAATGACCAAGCTGAGTATCATTGTTCCCGTCTATAACGTTGAACGGTATCTCCCTGTCTGCCTTGATTCTATTCGAAACCAGACATTTAGGGATATCGAAATAATCTGTGTCGATGATGGGTCAACCGATAGATCTTCGAACATTCTGGAGATGTATTCGAAGGTCGAACCTAGAATGCGAATCATCAGTAAAGAGAACGGGGGGCTGTCTTCCGCGCGCAACGCTGGTATTCGCTGTGCCACGGGTGACATTGTTTGCTTTGTTGATTCTGACGACTTCTTGGACAAGACGGCTGCAAAGCGTATAACTGACGCCTTTGATTCCACGCATGCTGATTTGATTACGTTCGGTGGGCGCGTGTATCCTCAATTCCTTTCTAATTGGTGGCTGGATAAAGTACTTTCTCCTCGCGACACAATGTATGCGTCATTCGATCCGTCTCTTTTTGCTCTCGAGGCTGCTGAGCCGTTCGCTTGGAGAACGGCTTGTCGTCGCGAATTTCTAATTGAAGAGCGACTGTGGTTTGATGAGGAACTTCGGTTTGGAGAGGACAAGTTATTTCATTACATGGCTTATCCTCGGTCTCGGAAAACCGTGTTTCTGTCTGACAAACTGTATGACTATCGGGTGAATCGAGCCGATTCCCTTATGGCAACCAGAAATGACGATAAGGTCTTGAGGATATATGACCATCTACGAATCTCGGATCGTATATGCTCGGATTGGAAACAGTCTGGGAATGCTGAGCGCTTTGGATCTCAATTGCTCAGTTTAATTGGTGAGTTTGTGTTCATGGATGTCATGACAGCTCCTGTTCAGGATAGGACAATGCTCGCCAATTTTCTAAAGTCGATCTTGGAGACGTACTTTTCGGACGTTCAATTAAAAGCGCTCCTCCATGATAGAGAGTACGGTGCGATGGCTCGTGCGATACTAATCGATCGACGTCGCCTATTTGGACCACGTCGAAAGATGATGTTCTATCTTGGAACTCTTAGGAATAATCCCATTGACTTTTTGCGACGGGGTCGAGAGAGGCTCGCTTCATTGGGCGCTGTTCTTAAGATGCGCCAGATGGCGGGTCGGATTTTTCCTCCGTCGTCTCGGACTGTCGCGCTACGTCATCTTGAATCAGAATTTGTCCAGAAGGAAAGCGTCGCGCTTCTGAACTCTATCGAGCTTCTACGTATTGAGCTAGGGAATGTTGAGTCGGAGAAGTAGCGTATCAGGTACCAGGCCGTATCTCTTTGGCTGTGAGGCTGCGGCAATCGGAGGCTCCGTCAGGATCTGACGGAGCCTCCGTGTTTCTTCTAGCTCGTTTGTTGTCCTATGAGAAAGACGGGTATTTCATTGGCTAAACGGTATCTGGATTCTCAAGATGAAGAGATTCCAAATTGCTGTCAGTTAAATCGACGTGAGCAAAGTGCGTTGAGATATCGTCAGGTAATGAGTAGATGTTCCCATACACTTCAGTTAATAACTTTTCAATATTTGCCGGTGCTTCACATGGCGCACCTTCAAACGCGATGCGTTGAGTTGGAAGAACGTCGCCTTTCGAGCATATCCAATCATATCCATTGAGATCGGTCAGATTGTCGATTCCCCAAATGAGCCCACTGCCGTTGGCGGAGATGATTCCATCATCTTCCGCTTGGTTTAAATAGGCATCAAAGATGGCTGCGGCCTTTTCTCCTAATATTGAATTTTCGGAAACATACCCCGCTGCTTGCCACTCTTGATACCAATCCTGAGAGATGAAATGTTCGATCATTTCGCCTCTCAGGGCAGCCTGCTTCTCAAACGTTGCATGTGTGACGTCGCTGACCTCGTCAAAGAGAAAAAGGTCAAGGAAACAGGGAATATTCTCGTTGGAGTATTTGAAGCGAATCTGTCGGCAGAAGGCAAATGCATCGTAAACGACGGAAACTGAGTAGCGTGAATCGTCCTCAACTATTTCTACCAATTTTTTAATATCTGCTCGAGTCATCCCGAGGTCTGTATCATCGTCCCATGGAATGAAACCTCCGTGTCTGACAGCGCCCAGGAGAGTTCCAAAAGCAATCCAGTAGTCAAGATTGTGTGCTTTACAGAGCTCATTGAATTCTGACAATAATTGTGCGCAGCCTAGTTGATGTAGCCGTAATGGGCCTGTGGCGGGCGGAATGCTTTTGAAGAAACGTTTTCGAGCATCTTCTGGCAGCTCTCCGTCTTTCCTGTAGAGTTCCCATAGCATGATGACGGTCTTCGAATCGTGGGCTTTAATCGCCTTTTCAAGCCGTTCGAATTCACAGGCAAGATGTCCGTTAATGCCGATGTCTGCTTGTTCGGTTCTAGAAAAAACGCGGTCATATTGGGCCGTTGTTTCGCATTTCAAAGACTCGATCGAATCCCTGAGGGATTCGATCGAGTCTTTGAGTGATTCTATTGAATCCCTCGTGTTTCGCACTGCGCGCCGTGTCGATGGGAGTAGATCAAGAATGTTCACTGCTTATCCTTTAAGACTCGTCTTAATGTCGCTGGTAGAAATACCGGGCGTTCGATTTAGGTATTGAACCTGGCAGATATCCCTCAGCGATTCAAAACGCGGATCGTTTTCCCAGTCACTTCCCATGCAGACTGTATCAATCTGAAAGGTCTCTACGTCTGTTGCTTTTTGTTCCCAGCTATTTTCAGGGATTACAAGGTCAACGTAGCGTATCGCTTCGAGCATTTCCTTTCGCACATTATACGAATAGAAGCTTTTCTTTCCCTTTAGTGCGTTGAATTCGTCGGTGGAAAGGGCAACAACGAGGTAGTCTCCAAGGGCAGCCGCCTGTTGAAGCAAGCGAATATGACCATAATGCAAGAGGTCGAAAGTACCATAGGTAAGAACTCGACGGAGCCCCGATTTCCCTCGCTGGTTGGCTTGCTGATGCAAAATACCCGATCTTGTGATTGTAACGCTGTGGGGTTCTTCTGATATTTCGTGAATCGGAGGATGCCTGTGAGCTTCAGCTTGCGGCTCGATTCGTATCTCGGTGTTTATTTCAGTCCCATTCATTCCTTGCACTCCCCGCGCCCTGTTGACTTGCAGTTTATATTAGCTTAATCAACGGTTTACGCCCCTATGGATATCGACGTAAACACTGCGTGCCGTTATGCGGTTTTCAGCTTGTCTCGCGGTGCCGGCAACGGGTGCATGGCGTCTTGTTCAATCGATTCGATTTTGCGGCGGGGTGCGCCGGGTGCGATCGCGAGTGGAATCGTAGCCGGCGCTGTCTGGCTGGAGATAAGGGGAGGGTCTCCAATGTGCTAGATGTTTGGCTGACGGTACCGGTTCATGAGACTGCTGGTGTTCGACGGCACGGCCGAGGCGCACGACGATGGGGAGCCCTTTAGCCCGCTGTTCGTCTACGGCCAGAACAAGAGAGCGGGTGACATCGCCGTGGCCGGCTGCCCGCGCTACTACATCATGCGCTCCAGTTGGGTCATCGGTGAGGGACACAACTTCGTCAAAACCATGAAGGGTCTGTCCGACCGCGTCGCCGACCCGGAGAATAAACTTACCCAGATTACGGTCGCGGACGACAATCTGGGCCGCCTGACCTTCACGCGCGACATGGCCGCGGCCATCTTCCACGTGCTGGACGCGAAGGCCCCCTACGGCACCTACGGCTGCACCGGCTCGGGCGCCGTGAGGAGCTGGTCCGACATCGCCCGCGCTGTCTTCGAGGCCGCTAACGGCAACGGCGGGAAGGTCGTGCCGGTGTCGACCGCCGACTGCTACGCCAGCGCCGCCTGTCCATAAGCGCGCAACCGACTCTCCTGATTGTATGCAGCTCGTCGAGGTGAGAAATCGCGCAAGCGCCCCTGTGTTATCATACGTTGTTCGGCAAGGGCGGCATCTGCCGCTAACGTGCAATCAATAGGGAGGCGTCGTCGGTGTCCTCACAGACTCTCGCAACCGAAAAAGCCCCGCGTCCGTATAAGAAGGACTTGCTCATCCTCGAGCAGCTCGTCACCAAGGACTTCAAGCTCAAATACCGCCGTAGTTTCCTCGGCGTGTTGTGGAGCGTTCTCAACCCGTTGCTCATGATGATCGTCATGTCCATCGTGTTTTCTTACATGTTTGGCAGCAACGTCCCTAACTTCCCGCTCTACCTCATCGTGGGCAACGTCACGTTCTCGCTCATGAGCGACTCCACCAACGCGGCACTTACGAGTATCATCAACGCCGCGCCCCTGCTCAAGAAGGTAAAGGTCAACCGGTACATCTTCCCGGTGCAGAAGGTCTTGTTCGCGCTCGTAAACTTCGCTTTCTCGCTCATCGCCGTGGCTATCGTCATGCTGTTCTTTCAGGTTATGCCCACGTGGCACTTCATCTGGCTGCCCCTGTGCCTGTTCTTGCTGATGCTCTTTTGCATCGGCGTGGGCATGGCCATCGGCGCGCTCTCCGTCTTCTTCCGCGACATCATCCATCTGTGGAGCGTCGTCATCATCGCGTGGACCTACCTCACGCCCATCTTCTGGGACCTCTCCTTGCTTATCGACAAGGGCGCCCCGCACTGGATCATCATGCTGGTGAAGATTAACCCCATGTACAACTACCTCGAGTTCATGCGTGACATCTTCCTGTGGCAGCAGAACCCCACGCCCACGGTGCTCCTCATGTGCATCGCGTGGGCCATCATCGCGCTCATCATCGGTATCTTCGTGTTCAAGAAGACCGAGCACAAGTTCATTCTCTACGTCTAAGGCGGCACCATGGCAGACGCTACCAACACCGAATACGCCATCGAGGTCGACGATGTCACGATGGTCTTCAACATGGCCAGCGAGCAGCTCAACTCCCTCAAGGAGTACTTCATCAAGCTCGTGCGCCACGAGTTGTTCTTCAAGGAATTCCATGCTCTGGAGCACGTGAGCTTCAAGGTTAAGAAGGGCGAGGTCATCGGCCTGGTGGGAACCAACGGTTCCGGTAAGTCCACCATGCTCAAGATTATCGCCGGCGTGCTCGAACCCACGAAGGGCACCGTGACGGTTCGTGGCAACATCGCGCCCCTCATCGAGCTGGGCGCTGGTTTCGATCTTGAGCTCACGGCGCGTGAGAACATCTTCCTCAACGGTGCGCTTTTGGGTTACTCCAAGCAGTTCATGGAGGAGCACCTGAACGAGATCGTGGACTTCGCCGAGCTGCGCGACTTTCTCGACATGCCTATGAAGAACTACTCATCTGGTATGGTCGCGCGTATCGCGTTCGCCATCGCCACCGTGGTGGAGCCCGACATACTCATTGTCGATGAGACGCTCTCCGTGGGCGACGTGTTTTTCCAGGAGAAGTGCGAGCGCCGCATCCAGAGCTTCATAGATTCCGGTAACGTGACTGTGCTGTTCGTGAGCCATTCTATCGGGCAGGTGGAGCGCATCTGCACCTCCGCTGTGTGGATCGAGAAGGGCCACGAGCGCATGATCGGCCCAGTGGACGAGGTCTGCGCGGCTTACAAGGCGCAGTTCGACTAATATGTCCGGCGCGTGCGACGAGGCGGCCGCGAGCGAGCGCCGCCCCTTCTTTTCCATTATCATGCCCTGCTATGGCGTGGCGGCTTACCTGCCCGATGCCATAGCGTGCGTCCGTGCTCAAACGTGTGCGGACTGGGAGCTCATCTGCGTTGACGACGCCTCTCCCGATAACGTGGCTAGGATCGTGGAGGCGGCCGCTGCACAAGACGCGCGTATTCGTCTTGTGCGCCACAAGGAGAACCAAGGCCTGTCCGGCGCGCGCAATACCGGCATCGCGGCGGCACGCGGCTCCTACGTATGGATGCCCGACCCAGACGACACGTACGACCCCGAGCTTCTCGAGGAGTGTCGCGCGGCCATAGCCATGGGTGCTGGTGTTCCTATGGGAGGCGTCGTCGATCCTGCGAGCTTTCCGCTTCGCCCGAATACCCCGTGCGATGTCGTCGTGTTTGGTTGTCGCGAGGAATACCGCGCTGACAACGGGGCCGTTACGGGTACGCGAGAGCTTGTGCCGGCGCTGGATGGCGCAGTCTTCAGCATGGATGACCTCGATGCCCCCACGTGTCACGTCGTTGCAGCGGATTCTCCTGCGGCTATCGAGCTTGCCGCGGGGCGAAGCGCGTTTCTGCTGGATCGCGACGAATACCGCTCGAGCATTCTCGTCCTCGAGGAGCTCACGCTCTTTGGGTACGCTTGGAACAAGGTCTATCGCCGAGAGGTGCTCGATGGCCTCTCGTTCGAGGATGTACCGCTCATCGAGGACGTCTGCTTCAATATCGAGGTTGCGCGTCGTGTGGGTTCGGCCGCCGTGATATGTCGTCCGCTTTATCGCTATCAGAAACGCGAGAATGTAAACCTTACGAACAAATTCGTGCCGCGCTATTACGAGGTGCACCGCAGGCGCGTGGCGGAGTTGTTCGAGCTGCTGCGCGGTTGGGGCCTGGACAGTACCGACGCTCGTTCGCGCTTGGGCTTTAGGTTTGCGCGGTACGTGCTGAGCGCCATCGAGCGCACGTTCGACGAGCGGGCGGGCATGGACGCGGCGGCCCGCCGTGCGTTTTGCGCCGAGCTCACGGCAGACCCTCTGTATCGTGAACTCATCGTCGAGGCTCCGGCGAGGTCGGGACGCGTTTCGCGCGCACTCCATGCCCTGCTCGCCAGGGGCAATCCGCACCTCATGCTCGCCGCGGGTCGCTGCGTGCATGTGGTGCGGGGAAGGTCTTCGCGCGCATACGCGAGCGTGAAGACGGTTGGATAGGATGTTGCGCGGTCTGTCAGCCGCGAGAGGGGTGTATGCATGAGTGATGTTGAGAGTCGGGGCGGAAGCGCGCTGCAGCTTACCGTCGCTGTCCCTGCTTACAACGTCGAGAGCTACCTCGCTCGAGGTCTTGAGTCCTACCTCGACCCGCGATTCGTGGGCAAGCTCGAGGTCGTCGTGGTGGACGATGGCTCTACCGACGGCACCCGTGCGCTTGCGGAGGAGTTCGCCGCGCGCAGCCATGGCGTGATCCGCGTCATCTCCAAGAAGAACGGAGGCCACGGCTCGGCCGTGAACGCTGGCCTGGCCGAGGCGCGCGGGCGCTATTTCCGCGTGGTGGACGGCGACGACTGGGTGAACACGGACGGTATGGCCGAGCTGCTCGAGCGTCTTGCCGACCTCGATTGCGACCTTGTGGTAGACAAGAAGCGCGAGATTGACATGACTTCTGGCGAGGAGCGTCCGTTCCCGCTCGCCAAGGGCGTTGTCACGGGTCGTGCGCTCGACTTCTCCAGCGTTCTCACCAACGGCGACACCGTGTTCCAGATCATGATCCACACGCTCACAGCGCGTACGGACTACCTACGCGGTATCGGCATCAGCCTGCTCGAGCACACCTTCTACGAGGACTATGAGTACGTGGTCAAGGCAAGCGTGCCCGCCTCTACCATCTGCTACCTCGATATCGAGGTGTACCAGTACCTGGTGGGCAACGAGAACCAGTCCGTGAGCCAGGCGAACTACGTGCGCCGCTGGGACGATCACGACCGCGTGGTCATGGAGCTCCTGGACTACCTTGAGCGCTGCGAGCATGGCGAGGTATGCGCCGCGAGCGGGGAGAGGCTTTCGGATGAGTCCGTCTACTACGTGCGCGAGAAGGTCCACCTCATCGTGGACACGCACTACAACATCGCGTTGCTGTTCGATGAGGATCGCAGCCGTGGGCGTGCGCGCGCCAAGGCGTTTCGACGCGAGCTGAGGTGTGCGGACATAGACCAGTGGGCGCGCGGCGAGCAGCGATACCGTATGGCCACGCTCCTCAACCGCTTGAGCTTCTCGTACAACTCCATCAAGCGCTTGGTCTCCAAGCGCCGTCACTAGCACGCTACCAAGGGATGATTCATGAGCCGCAAACCGCGAATAGCCATATTCAGCGCCGACGCCAAGCTTGGCCATGAGGTCAAGGGTGCCACGCGCTACACGTTCCTCGCGACGCTTCTCGTGGAGCGTGGCTTCAATGTCGACTTTATCACGAGCGGCTTCCAGCACTGGGAGAAGCGCCAGCGTGATTTGGCGACGTTCGACACGAGCATGCACGCGTTCAACGTGAAGTTCATTGCCGAGCCGAGCTATCCCGCCAACATGTGCCCCCAGCGCATCTGGGCGCACCATGTGATGGCCAAGCGCGTGACGGCGTACTTCGATGTGGACCACGACTACGACCTCATCTACTGCCAGATTCCGCCCAACGATGTGACGCTCGCCGTGGGACGGTCCGCGAAACGCTACGGCATCCCCTTCGTGGTCGACGTGAACGACCTGTGGCCTGAGGCCTTCCGTATCGCGCTCGACGTTCCGGTGCTGTCCGACATAGCCTTCGCTCCGTTCGAGCGCCAAGCTCGTCGCGCGTACGCGTTGGCGGACGCCGTGGTGGGTACGTCCGACGAGTACGCCGCGCGCCCTTTCCGCGACCGCGCCGAGGATATCCCCAAGCTCGTGGTGTACGTGGGTAACGACCTCGAGGAGTTCGACGCGGGCGCCGCTGAGAACGTCGGCTCCGTGGAAAAGCCCGAGGGCGAGGTCTGGGTTACTTACGCGGGTAATATCTCGGCACTATACGACTTGGAGACGCTCGTCGAGGCTGTGGCGATAGCTGCCAAGGCGCATCCCGAGCTCAGACTCAAGATTCTTGGCGATGGCCCCGAACGCGCATCCGTTGAGGCGGCGGTTGAGCGAACCGGGGCGCCTGCTGGGCTTTTGGGCTACATGCCGTACCGTGTCATGGCGGCTTGGCTCAAGGCGTCCGACATGGTGGTCAACTCGCTGGTTGCGAACGCGCCCCAGAGCGTGCCCACCAAGATAGGCGATTACCTGGCCTCGGGACGCCCCATGATTAACACGTCCATGAACGTTGAGTTTCGCGAGAAGGTCGTGCGTGACGGCTTTGGCGTGAATGTTGTGCCGGGTGACGCCGAAGGGCTCGCCAGGGTGATCTGCGAGCTTGTCGAGGACGAGGCGGGACGCGCGCGCATGGGTCGCGTGGCGCGCGAGCTCGCGGCGGCACAGTTCGACCGCCCGCATTCCTATGAGGCTACCGTCGACCTCATTCGAGGCCTGATCTCCGAGCGCACGAAGTAGATTGCCCCCGTGAGGCGTGCTCGTCCTATACTCGGACTGATAGGAGAGTGCATGGTGTGTCGGGGTTGGGCGAGGCCGTGCTTGAGGGGGGGCGACCGACCGCAAGCTGTCCGATGAGCCGGCAATCGTGGAGATGGCCCGCTCTATTTCCGGGTTGCCCGACGATACCAAGATGACGCTTGTTCCAACCGGTCCCTTGACGAACATCACGCTGTTCCTACGTACGTACTCGGGGCGTGCCGATCGTATCGACCACATCGTCCTCATGGGCGGCACCACGGTTGGCGGAAACGCGACCGTGTACGCCGAGTTCAACATATGGGACGACCCCGAGGCTGCGCAGATTGTGGTCTCGAGCGGGCTACACATCGTTATGTGCCGCCTCGATGTGACCCAGAATGGCGGTTGCGGCTTTGCCTTTCCGCCATTCTGGGTCACATCCGGAGTACTGGTTATGAGACGCGCTCGGCGAACTCCAGGTATTGCGTGCGGCGCCACTTGTCCATCGTGGCGGCGTAGAGGCTTTCGGTGTTGTCGAGCTCGAGTGCATCAGTGACTTGGTTGTTGTTGAACCAGCCCTGAATGCTGTTCCCGTATACGACCGCGAGCACGACAGATGCGGTAGCGGCCACGATGTTCCAACGCCGGCGTGACGCGAGCGTGAGGGCGGACCTGGCGCTCGATTCGAGCGAAGGGTGGCTACCGAGTGCGGTGTGCGCCCCCATCGCCGTATTGGAGGAGGGACACGCGTCACGGTTGATAAGGGAACCGATTGTCATTCTGAGCGAAGGACGCGCAGCGTCCGTAGTCGAAGAATCTTCGCGGGCGTTGCTACCCGCCTTGAGATCCTTCGGCATGTCAACTGAACTTGCTTCAGTTGACATGTTGCCGCCCACCGGCAGTTTCGGCGGGCGTGTCAACGACAGTATCGCGAGCGCTATGCACAGCAGCCCCAGCGCATCCAACATCGCCGGCGTGAGCACGTAGTCGTAGCCGGCGGATACGGCGGCGGCCGTACCCAGGGCGAGCAGGTCGCTTGGCAGAATTGCCACTCCCTTGAACGCCCAGATGAAGCTCTGCGCTATGCCCACGCCGGCGCACGCTACGGCCGCGAGCGCGGGGCCGGCGCCGCGGCGCAGGAATGCGAAGTAGGCCACGGCCATGAACGCGGCGATGAGCGCTACGGAGAACGTCACGGACGACCACGGCAGCAGACCCACGTTGTTGTTCCACGCAACCTCGAGCGCGCGGAAGGAGAGCGTGGCCGCCACGAGGATGCACACCGCATCGCGCAGGGTGCATGCGAGCAGGCGCATTGGCGCCTTGGTTGCATCTATAAGGCGGGCGAGGGGTCCACGCAGCAGCGGTACGAGGCCACAGGTGCCCGCGGCGCAGGCGAGGCCCGTCGTGGCGCTGGTGTTGCCCGTATCGGCGGTCCAATCTTCCACAAAACCTTGTCCGGTCCAATAGATGATGAACCCAAGCAGACCCACGAACGGAACCTGCCACAGAAGGGTGGTGACCTCTATGCGGCGGTGGCGCCAGAACTGCCATACCTGCTATGCCGCGGCGGCGAAAAGGATGAGTATGAGCGCGCCGGTGGTGGGGCCGGCGTTCGCGGCTATGGTGGTGGGGGCTTCAGTTTCCATGCGGGCAACTCCTGGACCGCACGCAGGCGGCGGACAATCTCTTTACATGCTCTTTTCTATAACAGGTGCGTGAACCTGCCTCGCCTGTCACCCTGGGCGCTATGCGCCCAGGGTGAGTTCCTAAAGGAAGGTCGGTAGCGATTCCTACTCGTTGTAGCACGGCACGACGATGGAAATGCGCGGTATGGCGGTTTACCTTGCGTTCGGGTTGTCGTTGCGATAGTCACCGAAGGCGTATTTGCTATACACATTGACTTCCCACTGCTTTTTTTCGACCTTTGCCACGGAGTCGAGGATAAAACCAGTCGCGAGACTTAAGCCACACAGGAACATAAACGATGCGGCGAGCAGGGCGGTTGGGAAGCGCGGAACAAGACCGGTCTGGAAATACTCGACAATGATGGGAATGCCCAGGGCAAGACCGATTATTGCAAACAGGAGCGCAACGAGGCTGAAGAATTTGAGCGGGCGGTAGTCCTTGAACAGCGTGCCAATCATGGCGACGACCTTAATGCCGTCGCTGACGGTATTAAGCTTAGATTCGGATCCTTCGGGGCGATCGCGGTACTCAATAGGCACATCCTTGATGCGCCAGCGGTGGTCGACGGCGTGGATGGAAAGTTCTGTTTCAATCTGAAAGCCCTCGGAAAGCACGGGGAACGTTTTGACAAAGGGACGGTTCATGGCGCGATAACCTGTCATAACGTCGTCGAAACTGTAGCCATAGATCCACTTGATCATGGCACGAACTAGGTTGTTGCCAAAGTCGTGGAACGCACGCTTGTTTTCTTCGGCATAGGTGCCGTTGGACAGGCGATCGCCCACAGTCATGTCCGCCATGCCGTTGAGGATGGGCTCGCAGAGGGCTTTGGCTTCCTCGGCGGGATAGGTGTCGTCGCCATCGACCATTAGGTAACAAGCAGCATCGATATCGCGGAACATCTGACGGCAGACATTGCCCTTTCCCTGTCGGGGCTCAAAGCGCACTGTGGCGCCGTGTTCCGTTGCGATGCGCGAGGTATCGTCTGACGAGTTGTTATCGTATACATAGACCGTCGCCTGCGGAAGCTCGCGGTGGAAGTCGTCAATGACTTTGCCGATCGTAAGGGCTTCGTTGTAGCAGGGGATAATGACGGCAATAGATTCAGAATTCACTCAATGCTCCTTTGATATTCAAACGTAGAAAGTATAGCCGTTTGGCCCTGGCATCCTGAGATGTAGCCGTCTTCCACAAGTCCGAGCGCAAATTCATCTTCTACATCTAAAGGAATGCTGTGATGACTGAATCTGTTGTTGATTACAACGAGCAGCTTCTGGCTGTCGAGGCCGACGCCACCACCATGATCTTTAACATGGCGTCTGACTCGCTGACCAGCCTCAAAGAATGTTTTATTAAGCTCGCTAAGCATGAGTTGTTCTTTGAGGAGTTTAGGGCGCTTAAGCACATCTCGTTTGATATTCACCGCGGTGAGGTCGTGGGCTTGGTCGGTACTAATGGTTCCGGCAAGTCCACGATGCCCAAGATTATCGCTGGTGTGCTCGAGCCTAGCGAGGGCAGCGTTAAGGTTCATGGCAACATTGCACCTCTGATTGAGCATGGAGCTGGCTTTGATCCCGAGCTGACGGCACGCGAGAACATTTATTTGAACGTTGCGCTAGTCGGCTATACCAAGGAATTTATCGATGTCGACTTTGATGGCATTATCGAGTTCGTTGAGCTGCAGAACTTTGTCGACATGCCGCTCAAGAACTTCTCTTCGGGTATGGTTGCGCGCATTGCTTTTGCAATCGCCACCATTACCGAGCCCGATATCCTGATCGTCGATGAGATGCTTTCCGTCGGCGACGTGTTCTTCCAGCAAAAGTGCGAGGCCCGTATTCAGCACTTTATCCAGAGCGGTGACGTGACGGTTTTGTTCGTGTCGCATTCCATGGAGCAGGTTGAGCGCATCTGCCAGCGTGCGTTTTGATTGAGAAGGGCGACCTTCGTATGGACGGGGTTGATTTCCGATCTCAGCCGAACACATTGAGCAAATAGCCCATTCCCGCAGTTAGCCGAACGCCCCCGCGGCCCCTCCCGGGGTCCGGGGGCGGCATTTTCCCAGTTGAAGGAACGGTGGAGATGTGTTTCGATGGGTCCGGTGGCCATGCTCCGCCCGCCGCCCGGCGCCTCTTCCCAGACTCAGCCGGACGGTCGGTCCGTCTATTCCGTTTTTCCTTCTAGGCTAGGACAGCGGGGCATCGCCCCTTTCCGCGCGCGCCCGCTCGATGAGCCCCGGCGTCAGGTCGAGCTCCTCGACGGGCACGTCCTCCACGCCGTACGCCTCGAGCAGCGCCGCCGCGTCGCCGCCGAGCATCGCCCGGAAGGCGCGGGCGGGCGTCGCGAAGCCGAGCGCGCCGCGGGGCTCGGAGTTCACGTGCGACATGGCCAGCGCCAGGTCGGCCGGGGCGAGCCGGTCGAACCTGAGGCCGCGGCCCTTGGGCAGCAGCTTCCTGATCTCGACGTGGTTGCGCTCGCAGGCGCCCTTCTGGTCGCTGCGCCTAGGGTCGCAGTAGAACAGCCTCGTCTCGCCCCGCCCCTCGCCGAGCAGCGCGGCGATCGCGCCCTCGTCGGAGAACTCGGGGCCGTTGTCGGTGAGCACGGCGCGGAACACGCGGCGCGTCCCGTCGGCGCCGAGGACCGCCCGGACGCCCTCCAGGGCGCCCGCGACGCACCCGGCGGCCTCCTGTTAGCGCTACTGTAAAAACAACCATTTTGACCAACG
>NZ_QSTX01000010.1:0-95539 GCF_003438785.1 Collinsella sp. OM06-18AC | reverse complement strand
CCACTTAATGTGGCCTCCGTCGTGAGCAGGACTGTAGAGCAGGAAACTTTACCCGCGGCCCCCGCCGGGAACAGCAAAAGGGCGACCCCTGTCCGGAGTCGCCCTTGCGGTGCTGGTTATGTACGGCTGTTACTCGGCGTCGTGGTGACGGCGGGGCTTGCGGCCTCCGTTGTCGCCGGGACGGCGCGGACGGTCGCTGCGCTCGGAGCGCTCGCGACGCGGACGCTCACGACGCTGGAAGTGCTCGCCGTCGCCCTCGGAGGCACCCTCGGCGCGAGCCGGGGCCTCAGGCTTGTCAAGACGATCGAGCGAGATCTTGCCACGGTCGTCGACCTCGATGACGACGACCTTGACCTCGTCGCCCACGTTGAGAACATCCTCGACCTTCTCCACGCGGCCCTTGGCGACGCGGGAGATGTGGAGCAGGCCGTCCTTACCGGGCAGAAGGTTCACGAAGGCACCGAAGGGCTGGATGGAGACAACGCGACCGGTGTACTCCTCGCCCGGCTCGGGAACCTTGATGATGAGCTTGATGCGCTCGACAGCCTGGTCGACGGACTCGCCGGTGCCGCCGACAAAGACGGTGCCGTCCTCCTGGATGTCGACCGAGGCACCGGTCTCGTCCTGGATGCCGCGGATGACCTTGCCGCCGGAACCGATAACGTCGCGGATCTTGTCGGTCGGAACCTGGATGGAGACGATGCGCGGAGCGGTGCTGCGCGTGGTGTGGCGCGGCTCGGGGATCACATCGAGCATCTTCTGCAGGATGAAGGCGCGACCCTCCTTGGCCTGCTGCAGGGCGCGGGCCAAGATGTCGAAGGTAAGACCGGTGGCCTTGTTGTCCATCTGCAGGGCGGTGATGCCCTCGGTGGTACCGGTGACCTTAAAGTCCATGTCGCCCAGGAAGTCCTCGAGACCCTGGATGTCGGACAGGACCACGGTCTTGCCCTCCTCCTGGATCAGGCCCATGGCGATACCGGAGACCGGGCGCTTAATGGGCACGCCGCCGTCCATAAGGGCGAGCGTGGAGCCGCAGGTCGAAGCCATCGAAGAGGAGCCGTTGGACTCCATGACCTCGGAGACCACGCGAATAGCGTAGGGGAACTCGTTCTCATCGGGGAGCACCGGGAGCAGGGCGCGCTCGGCCAGGTTGCCGTGACCGATCTCGCGACGCTTGGGGCTGCCCATGCGGCCGGTCTCGCCGGTGCAAAACGGCGGGAAGTTGTAGTGGTGCATGTAGCGCTTGCCCTCGGTGGGCTCGATGGTATCCAGACGCTGGCCCTCGTTGAGCATGCCGAGCGACAGGACGGAGAGCACCTGGGTCTGACCGCGCTGGAACAGGCCGGAGCCGTGAACGAGCGGTAGGTAATTGTCCTTCACCATGATGGGACGGATTTCGTCGGCGGCACGGCCGTCGACGCGCTCGCCGGTCTCGACGACCATGGTACGCATGGCCTTCTTCTCGAGCTTCTTGAGCGCCACGGGGATCTCGCGCTCCCAAGCGGCCTGCTCCTCCTCGGTGAACTCGGCGCGGATGGACTCCTTCAGAGCCTCGACCTTACCGATACGGGAGAGCTTGTCGGCATCGCGAAGGGCGGCGGCCATCTCGTCGTAGTGGGCGAAGATGCGCTCCTGGACCTCCTCGACGGGCTGGTCGAGCGGGTACTCCTTCTTGACGATGGCGCCGTTGACCTGCTCCCACTCAGCAACAAACTCGTCCTGAGCCCGGCAGAAGGCGGCAAGGGCCTCCTGGCCAAACTTCATGGCGGCGAGCATGTCGTCCTCGGAAATCTCCTCGGCGCCAGCCTCGACCATCGAGATGAAGTCGGCAGAGCCGCCCAGCTCCAGGTCCAGGTCGGAGTTTTCGCGCTCCTCATAGGTGGGGTTGACGATAAACTCGCCGGTCTCCACGTTGCGGCCGATACGTACGCAGGCAAGCGGGCCCTCGAAGGGCACGCCGCCGAGCGTCATGGCCAGGGAAGCACCCATCACGTTGATGACGTCGAAGGGGTTGACCTGGTCGGCGACGAGCGAGGTAGCGACGATGTGCACCTCGTTGCGGAAGCCGTCCGGGAAGCTCGGACGAATCGGGCGGTCGATCATGCGCGCGGTGAGCGTGGCCTTCTCGCTGGGACGGCCCTCACGCTTGAGGTAACCACCCGGGATGCGGCCGGCGGCGTACATCTTCTCGTTGAAGTCGACGGTCAGCGGGAAGAAGTCGTAGTTTTTGCGCTCCTTGGAGACGACCACGGTGTCGAGCATCGTGGTGTCGCCCTGCTTGACCAGGCAGGCGCCGGTGGCCTGCTTGGCAAGCTCGCCCGACTCAAAGGTGTAGGTCTTGCCGTACAGCTCAAAGGTCTTGGATACGAGTGTCATTGTTCTCCTTTACCCCGCAGACCCCTTGCCTGCGGGCTTCTCATGTGACGCGGGCCCCCTGCCCCCGCCACGCTTCAGAGCGCGATTGTTCACGCCCTTACACAAAAAGAGCGCCCCGCTGCGCAGGACGCTCTTAGCATGTACAAATCCTTACTGGATGTTGTCGCGGATGCCCAGAGCCTTAATGAGCTCACGGTACTCGACGATGTCGTTCTTCTTGATGTAGGAGAGAAGACGACGACGACGGCCGACGAGCATGAGCAGGCCACGACGGGTGTGGAAGTCCTTCTGGTGGGACTTCATGTGCTCGGTCAGCTCCTTGATGCGCTCGGTCAGGATGGCGACCTGAACCTTGGGGTTGCCGGTATCGACCGGGGTGTTACCGAACTGGGCAGTCAGCTCCGCCTTGCGCTCTTTGGAAACAGTCATTGTTTCACCTTTCGTTTTGCGTCGCCCACGGGCGACTCGATTCGCCTCGGACTGGGAAGCCGCCGGTGGAGCGAGCAACCAAGGTCGAGGTACCAACAGGTCGGTATGTTACCACAAGCAGACCGCCCATGCGCATCATCACCGACCCAACATGAATTCCATCGCACGGAGGCGCTGGTCGGTATGCGTCGCCGCCCACACATGCGAAAGCCCGAGCAAAAAAGCTGCTGTATGGGGGTCGATCCTCTCGGTCATAAGCACATCGAAGGTCATGGACATGAGGGCGCGCAGCCATGCGACCTCGCCGGTCGAAACCAGCTCGGCACCCGAAACGCTCGACGCACACGACCCGCACATGAGACCGCCCGCCTGGGGCGAAAAATACGACAGCATGGGGTCTCCGCACAGCACGCAGGCCGAAAAATCGGGTCGATAGCCAACGTGCGACAGCAGCTTAAAGACATATGCCGCCACAAGTAGATCCATATGCGCCGCGTCGAGCCCGCTGCCCACCAGGGCAAGCGCTCGCTGCGTTATGGCAAAGGTAAACGGGTCCTCGGCGTCCTCGAACGAGCACACGCGCGCGACCTCGGCGATCGCGCTTGCGGCGCATGTCATCTCGTAATCGGGAGCAGCGCCGAGCGGCGCCTCCATAAGCTCGGCCTGGGAAACCACGTCGAGCGACCGTCCATGCGCAAGCAGCAGATCAACGGTACAGAACATCTCGCAGCGCGCCGCCAAGCGCCCACCGGGTTTGCGGGCCCCCTTTGCCACGGCACGAACCTGGCGACCCCGCTCGTCAAGCATCGTCAGAATCAGATCGGTCTCTTTGAGCTTGGTCTTGTCGAGCACGAGCACCTTCGTGCGATATGTCCGGGAGCCTGCCATGCGCGCTGCGCGTCCTTAGTCCTCGGCGTTGTAGCCAAAACGGCGAATCTGAGCCTCGTCGTCGCGCCAACCGGCCTTGACCTTCACGTCCAAATCCAAAAAGACCTGCATGCCAAAGATGCGCTCAAGATCGCGACGGGCGTCGATACCGATATGCTTGATCATCTCGCCGCCCTTGCCGATGATGATGCCCTTTTGGCCCTCACGCTCGACATAAATGGTGGCGTGCACACGCAGCACCTTCTTGGTCTGCTCGAGCGCATCGCAAATAACGCCAACGGAGTGCGGAATCTCATCACGGGTGCGGCGCAAGACCTTCTCGCGCACAAACTCGGCAACGAGCGTCTCGTCGGAAGCATCGGTACCCATGTCCTCCGGGAACCAGCGCGGGCCCTCGGGCAAAAAGTGCGCAACGGTATCGATGAAGGCATCGACGTTAAAGTTCTTAACCGACGACGTCACGATCTCGTCGTCATAGTCCATCAACTCATGGGCAGCCTTCAGCTGCTCCATGACCTGTGCGGAGTCGGCCTCATCGGCCTTGGTGAGCACCAGGACCTTCTTGCAGCGGGCGCTCTTGACGCGCTCGGCAACCCAGGCATCTCCCCTGCCGATCGGCTTGGTGGCGTCAATCAAAAACGCGACGACGTCAACATCGTTCAGCTCGAACAGCGCGCTCTTGTTGAGCTCGGAACCCAGGCCATCCTTGGGCTTATGAATACCCGGGGTATCGACAAAGACCAGCTGGTAGCCGGGACGATTGACGACGGCGCGCATACGGCGGCGGGTCGTCTGTGCCACCGGTGAGGTGATGGCGACCTTTTTGCCGTAGCAAGCATTAAGTAGCGTGGACTTGCCTGCGTTGGGGCGACCGACCAGGGCCACGAAGCCGCTGCGGAAACCGGGTTCCACGTCACCAAAGCCCATAGGACCGTTGTCCTCGTCGTACAGGGCGTCGAGTTCCTCATCGCTCATGCCCTCAAACGGGTCGAACTCCTCGACTTCCTCGAACTCCTCGGTATCCACCGCGTCCAGGGACACGTCGTCCAGAACCTCATCGGTAGGCTGCATATTGTCGGACATGGGAATCCCTTTCTAAATAAAGCAGAGCGCGTGGGCAAATACCAGCAAGCCCACAATCGCGGCGGTGATGGAAAGAACGTATACAGAGGCGGCGGCGATATCCTTCGCACGCTTTGCCAGCGGATGGAGCTCCTGGGTCGCCAGATCGACAATCGCCTCCATGGCGGTGTTGCACAGCTCGCCGTGAATCACCAGGCCACAGCAGATGATAATCGTAGCCCACTCGGCAATGTCGAGCCCCACAATGCAGCCGGCAATGACAGTGCACACGCCCGCCACGAGCATGACCTTAATGTTGCGCTCGGTCTTGACGGCGGTGACGAAGCCCTCCATGGCGTAGGAAAAGGACTTTAAGAAGGACGGATGGTCCTTGTTCGATCCGGGAATCATAGACGGCTCCTAGTCGTGGGCGTGGTTGGTGATGGGGCCGACGTGGACTAGCTTGGGGTCCTCGCCGCGCTCGAGCGCCAGATCGCGCAGGATGGCGTCCTCGCGGGCCTCCATGACCTCGGCCTCGTCGTCCTCGATATGGTCATACCCCAGCAGGTGTAGCATGCCGTGTACGAGCATCAGGCGGCACTCGTCGGCAGGGCTATTGCCAAAGCCGGGGGCCTGACGGGCAATGACCTGCGGGGCCAAGATGATATCGCCGAGCTCGAGCGTCTCGTCGGCGGGAATATCCTCGTCAAAGGCCGAGTCGCATTCAAACGAGAGCACATCGGTGGTGCGGTCGATGCCACGCCACTCGTGGTTGAGCTCGTGCATCTCGTCCTCGTCGACATACGAAAGGGAAATCTCGACTTCACGTTCAACGTCCTCGGCGGCAAGCACAACCTCGCAAATGTGCTCCACCTCCTGCGCGTCGAGCAGCGTATCGAGCTCGGCATCGTTGCTGATCAATACACTCAACGGGACTCCTTTCGGTCGCGCGAGCGCTGCTCACGCACGTCATCATAAGCATCGTATGCCTCGACGATACGACCCACCAGGGCATGGCGCACCACATCGGCGCGCTCCAGGTGTGCAAACGCCACATCGTCGACACGGCCCAAAATCTTCTCGACATCCGCCAAGCCACCACGACGACCCACCAGGTCGCGCTGGCTGAGGTCGCCGGTAATCACGAACTTGGAGTTGAATCCAAGTCGTGTCAGGAACATCTTCATCTGCTCGGGCGTGGTATTTTGCGCTTCGTCGAGCACCACGAAGGCATCGCTCAACGTACGACCGCGCATATAGGCAAGCGGGGCGATCTCGATCACGCTGCGCTCCATAAGCTCATCGGTGCGCTCGCGATCCATCATGTCAAAAAGGGCGTCGTAGAGCGGACGCATGTACGGATCGATCTTTTCCTCGAGGGTGCCGGGCAAAAAGCCCAGGTTCTCCCCTGCTTCGACAACCGGACGCGTCAAGATCAAACGGCCCACCTCGTGGCGCTTGAGCGCGGCAACGGCGAGCGCCATGGCCAGATAAGTCTTACCGGTACCGGCTGGACCCAGGCCAAACGTGATGGTATGCGAGCGGATGGCATCCACATAGCGCTTTTGCCCGAGCGTCTTGGGGCGAATGACGCGACCGCGATACGAAAGCAGCACGTCATCGCGAAGCGACGTAGCCTCGTGCTCACCATCGCGCAAGACGGCCAGGCAGCGAGAGACATCGTCGGCAGACAGGGTACGACCGGCCGCCGCCTCGCGAAAAGCATGTTCGAAAAAGCGAGCCACGAGTTCGACCTCGTCCGGGTCACCGCTCACGGCGATGCAATCGCCACGGGCGACCACATGGGCGCGAACCAAGCTCTCGAGTGCACGAAGGACGCCGTCGCCGGCGCCCAAAACGCACGAGGGATCAATTCCCTCGGGAACGGTAAGTCTAATCTTCGAGGCTTCCATGGACCTCCCTGCGCGCATGGACCAAGCCGGAATCATCGACTCCGATGATAGCAACATCGAGCAGGCACGGGGCTGTAAGTCCACAGGTATCGTCAAGACGGGCATGATGGAACGAACCGAGCGTCAGGCTGTCACCATACTCGAGCACGGCACGCTCGACAGTGCCCACGCGACGACGAGCATCGGCAATAGCGAGCTCCTGCGCCGTGTCTCGCATACGACGGCTGCGCTCGGCCATAACCTCGGGCGGCACCTGGTCGGGCATGTCGGCAGCAAGGGTACCGGGACGCTTGCTATAGCGGAACACGTGCATACGCGAGAAACCCACACGGCGGCACAGCGCCAGCGACTCCTCGAACTCCTCGTCCGTCTCACCAGGAAAACCGACGATGACGTCGCACGAAAGAGACGCCTGCGGCAGGATGGCGCGAATCATGCGCACCGTGTCCTCAAAGGCCTCGGCACTATAGGGACGACCCATGCGATGCAGCGTCGCCGTACAGCCGGACTGCACGGGCAGGTGCAAAAACGGGGCAATACGCTGCGGATAGCGCGCCATAACCTTAAGCAGGCGCTCAGAGATATCCATGGGTTCGACCGAGGAAATGCGCACATGCGCAATAGTCGTGCGCTCCATGATGGCCTCGAGCAGCTCATCGATTTCGACATGCTCGTCGGTCGCGCTCTTGCCATCGTAGGCACCCAGGTTCACACCGGTCAGCACCACCTCGGGCACGCCGGCCTCTTGGGCCTCGCGAACTCGCTCAAGCACGGACTCGACGGGCACGGAGCGCTCGGGGCCGCGCGCCTTCCACACAATGCAATAGGTGCAGCGATGGTTGCAGCCGTCCTGGATCTTCACGCCCAGGCGAGAGCGACCGAGCGCATCGACCACCTCGTCATCGCTGCAGGCGGGAACGCTATCGGACTCAACGCCCAGCACCTCGCAGACACGTTCGGCGACATCGATCTTGGACGGCTCGGCGATCACGCGATCCGAAAGCTCCAACAGCTCCTCGGGATGCAAATTGACCACGCATCCGGTCACGACCACATAGGGCTCGTTTGGATGGGCCAGCGCATGACGGACGGCCTTACGGGTCTTGGCCTCGGCCTCGCCCGTAACGGCACAGGTGTTAATGACGATCAGATCGGCATCGTGGGGCTCCACCATAGCAAAGCCCAGGCGCATAAGATCAGCAGTGATATGGTCAGACTCAACCCGGTTGACACGGCAGCCGAGGTTGACGACGGAAATATGGGGTGCGAGCACGCGGGCTCCTTAATCGAGGATATCGTCGAGGGCACTCTTGATACGGTCGGTCACCGACTTCTTACCGGAAGCGACGTCATCGCCCATCTCATCGGCAAAAGCACGGAGCAGCTCGCGTTGCTTATTGGAAAGATTGGTGGGAACGACCACGCGCAGTTGCACGATCAGGCGGCCACGCGAACCGCCACCGCCAATGCGCGGCATGCCGTAATTATTGACGCTCACGGTGTCGCCGTACTGGGCGCCGGCGGGAACCGTCACCTTAACGACCTCGTCGGGCATAATGCCCTCGACCTCGATCTCGCAGCCGAGCGCAGCCTGCGCAATCGAGATATCGCTCACCAGGTACAGGTCATCACCGTTGCGCTTAAAGCGCTCATGGTCGGCGACGCGCACGTTGACAATCAGGTCGCCCGAAGGCTCGCCGCGAAGGCCGGCCTCGCCAAAGCCGCTCACGCGCAGCTGGCGACCGGTCGAAACGCCGGCGGGAATATCGATGTCGATCTTTTCGTGCGAAGGCGTGCGGCCCTGACCGTCGCAGGTCTCGCAGGGATGGTCGATAACCGTGCCCTCGCCATGGCAGTCGGGGCAAGGCGAGGAAGACTGAACCTGGCCCAAAAACGATCGCTGAACCGTCGTGACGTAGCCCGTACCGTGGCAGCGACTGCACTGCTTTTCCTGTGCACCCTCGGCCCTACCGGTACCGTTGCAGTCCTCGCAAGGAGCAAGGCGATCATAGCTGATCGTCTTTTTGCAGCCGAGCGCCGCCTCCTCGAGCGTCACCGAAAGCGAGATGGCCATGTCACGTCCGCGACGACGCTCACGACGGCTGCGGGCGCCACCACCGGCGCCACCGCCAAAGAACGACGAGAAGAGGTCGTCCATACCCATGCCGCCAAAGATATCGTTGATGTCGACATAACCAGAGCCACCGGGGCCGTCCGCGGTGCCGTAACGGTCGTAGTTAGCACGCTTCTGCTCATCGGAAAGAACGGAATAGGCCTCGTTGAGCTCCTTGAACTTGGCCTCGGCCTCGGGATCGTCCGAAACATCCGGATGTACGGTACGGGCCTTCTTTAGAAACGCACGCTTAATCGTCCGCGCGTCGGCATCCCTGTCGACGCCAAGCACCTCGTAGTAATCCCTATTTTCCGACACGACCGAATCCTTCCGACTTTCATTATTGTCACAGTGCGTCCTATACCCAAGCTGGGCCGACCGCAAACAAAGGGTTTGATGTTATTGCATTTGATACGGCGAAAGCATGGCCCGTTGCGAGCAGCTCGCGAACCAAACCGACACGAGCGCGAACATGAAGCCGTTGGCAAAACCGTTGGCAAACTGCATCGCACCGCGCTTCCACCACAGCAGGCTGCGATGAAGCACACCGTCCGAAAGCACCATGAACAGGCCCATGGTAAAGGGGATAAAGCACATCACGGCAAAGGCCGAGAACACGCCCGAGATGGCCGACAGCACCAAAAACGGCGCCACGATGCCCATCAGGTAAAAGCCAGTACGGGCCTTGCCTTCCAAGCGCTCGGCCTCAACATGGGCGCGGCCGACCAAGTCGCCGCCCGCGGCACCGTTAGTGCCAGCATGGCCCATGCCGCTAATGCGGACCTCGTCGCCATCGTGCGTGCCGGCAGGAAACTCAATCGTCTGCTCGGAGGTTACGCGAGTACGACCGCTGCCACCGCAATCAGGGCAGGGATCGGCCACGACTTTACCGGAACCGCCGCACTCGGGACAGACCGACTGGAACGTGCCCGCACCAAACAGGAAGGACAGGTCGACGTCGATGTGGCCGCGGCCACCGCAGCTCGGGCAGGTATGGGCATGCTCAGACGAAACGGAGCCCGAGCCGCCGCAGTTGCTACAGGTATCGAAGCGCGTGTAGCGGACGGTCTTGCGGGCACCGCCCTTGGCCTCCTTGGCGTCGAGTTTGATATCGACGACCACGTTGGCGCCGTTCTCGGGATTGTAGGCAGCCTGGCCGCGACGCTGCTGGCCCCAGGCGCCACCAAAGGGAAAGCCGCCCTCAAAGGGATTGCCATAGCCCGTGCTGCCGGCGTAGCCGCCACCATAGGGCGAAGCCGTAGGAGCACCGGCAAAGGGATTGCCAGAACGCATGGCATCGTAGCGCGCACGTTTTTGCTCATCCGAAAGCACGGCGTAGGCCTCGGAAACCTCTTTAAACTTTTCCTCGGCATCCGGCTCTTTATTGACGTCCGGATGGAGCTTACGGGCCTTTTGCTGGAAGGCCTTTTGAATATCACGCGAGGTGGCGTCCTTGGAGACACCCAGAATCTCGTAGTAATCTTTTTCGTTCATCGTCGCCATGCGCGGCAACCTCCTGCTCAAAGCAGCGTATATATTCCGGTAATTCTACCCGAGCGGCCTAAGCTAGATCCCAAAACAGCTCGAACAGAACATTTCCATCGAGCCAGCCCAGATGGGTCGGCGCCAGACGGGCACAGGTGCGGCCAGCGATGACATCGACAGAGGCGATAGGCCCCGCATGGGTATCACCGTGCTCGGGCACCCAAGTGGCAAGCCCAAGCTCAAGAGCGCGATCACAAGCCGCTGCCAGTTCATCGGCAGGGATGACACGAGACGCGCGAACCAACAGGTCGGAATCAACACCGCGCGTCATGCGACAAGCGAGCATCAGGTCCTCGGCCGCCGCCTCGCGCCGCGACAGATACTCGGCATCAAACATCGTCGCGGCATCGTCGCGTTGTACCAAACGCACGCGGTGAAAGTCACCACGGGGAGCCACGCCGGGAAACAGTCCAGCCAAGCGGTCGAAATCCTCGTCGTCGAGCATGCCCGCGGCAGAACGACCCAGGCCCAGGTAGCCCCGACCAGTCCAGTAGGCGATATTATGGGCACATTCATGCCCATCGAGCGCGTAGCTCGCCACCTCATACGGGTGATAGCCGGCGGCACCCAGGAGCTCGCGTGCCACATCCATGCAGGCGGCCTGAAAATCCTCATCAGGCTCGAGCGACTCGTCACGGCACGCCATGCGATAGAGTGGCGTGCCCTCCTCGAGCGTGAACGGGTAGACCGACACATGATGAGGCGCCGCCGCCAACACGCCATCGAGCGTGCGCTGCCAACTCGCCGCCGTCTGCCCGGGAAGGCCACACATAAGGTCGCACGACACATCGAGGCCAGTGTCCTTTACCGTCGCGATAGCCGCGAGTGCCCGATTAGCATCGTGAATGCGGCCAATAGCAACCAGCTCGGTATTGTCGAGGGTTTGCACGCCCAGAGAGATGCGCGTGACACCCGCCTCGGCAAGCGCGGTGGCGAGCTCGGCGGTCAGGGACTCAGGATTGGCCTCGCAGGTAAACTCAACGGGGGCGCACCACGCACGAATACGCCGCGCCAGCTCCACCAGGCGCTCCCCCGCCAGCGACGGCGTGCCGCCGCCAACATAGACGGTGCGGATCTGGTCGAGGGCCCCAGCCTTGCCAAAAGCATCGAGACGCGCGAACAACTGCTCAAAATAGGAATCGAGCGCGGCATCCAAATCACACGAAGCAAAGCTGCGCGAGTCGAAGTCGCAGTAGCGGCACTTTTGGGCACAGAACGGCACGTGCACGTACAGCGCGGTAACGGCCACCCTTAAGCCTCCAGCGGATGAGGGGGCACCGATTCGCCGGCGGCAAGGGCAGCCTCGCAGGCCACCACATCATGCTCGATCTCATCGACCAGCGCCATAAACTCCTCATACGTGGAGCAGCGCACCACATGAGCACGCCAAGCGGCGGCATGGGGCATGCCTTTTAAGTACCAGCTTGCGTACGTACGGGCACGCGACATGAGCGGCAGGAGCTCATGCGTCAGCGTTAGGTGCTCACGCAGGGCGTCCAGGCGCTCGACAGAGCTGCGCGCCGGCACCGGTGTGCCATCGAGCGCAAGAGCGCGAGCATCGCCAAACACCCACGGGTTCCCGTAGATGCCGCGCGCGATAAACACCGCGCTGGCACCCGAGTTTCGCAGATGCACCGCGGCATCCTCGGCGGTGAACACATCACCCGAACCGATCACGGGAATCTCAACGGCATCTGCGACCTCATCGACGACCGACCAATCGGCCTGGCCCGTGTAGAGCTGCGTGGCGCAACGACCATGCACGGCGACTGCGGCAGCCCCTGCACTCTCAAGCATCTGGGCAAATGTCGCGGCATTGCGGTCCTCGGCATAAAAGCCCTTGCGAATCTTGACGGTCACGGGCACGTGCGCCGCGCCAACCGTGGCCTCGACGATCTTCTCGGCCAGGTCGGGCGTGCGCATGAGCGCCGAGCCCTCGCCCTTGGTAACGACCTTGCGGGCGGGACATGCCATATTGATATCGATGAGCGACAGGCGATCGCCAACGCGCTCCTCGACGGCGGCGACGGCGCTCGCAAACTGATCGGGCTTGGAGCCAAAGAGCTGCACGCAAATCTGCTGCTCCTCGTCGGCCGGTAGCACCAGGCGCCACGTCTTATTACTGGCATAGGCAAGGCCTGCCACGCTCACCATCTCGCTGTAGGCAAGGTTGGCACCGCGGCGGCGACACATGATGCGATAGGCAGGGTCGGTCACGCCCGCCATGGGAGCCATAAGGAACGGCTGCTCGGCATAGGCGCCCAGCAGCCGCAGACTATATTCGGAAAGAGCCATAGACCTACTCGTCCACCTTGAGGATCGCCATAAAGGCCTCCTGCGGGACCTCGACCGATCCGATGGCCTTCATACGCTTCTTGCCCTCTTTCTGCTTCTCGAGCAGCTTGCGCTTACGCGAGATATCGCCGCCGTAGCACTTAGCAAGAACGTCCTTGCGACGGGCCTTGACGGTGGAACGGGCGATGATCTTGTTGCCGATAGCACCCTGGATGGGCACCTCGAACAGCTGACGCGGGATGATCTCCTTGAGCTTGTCGCACAGGCCACGGGCCAGGCCATATGCCTTGTCCTTATGGACGATAAACGAAAGCGCGTCCACCTCGTCGCCCGAAAGCAGGATGTCGAGCTTGACGAGCTCAGAGGGGCGATATTCGTTGAACTCATAGTCGAGCGAGGCGTAACCCTTGGTGCGGCTCTTGAGCTGATCGAAGAAGTCCAAGATGAGCTCGGCGAGCGGCATATCAAAGCGCATCTCGACCGATTTGCTCGTCAGGTGGATCATGTCGGTCGTGACGCCGCGGTGCTCGATGGCGAGCTGCATGACGGCACCCGTGTACTCAGGCGGGCAGATGATCTTTGCCTTGAGGTAGGGTTCCTCAATACGATCGATGCGGGTGGCCTCGGGAAGGTCCTGCGGACTGCGGACATCGATCATCTCGCCGTCGGTCTTGTAGACGTGATAGTCGACCGAGGGGCTCGTGGCAATGAGGTCCAGGTTGAATTCGCGCTCCAGGCGTTCCTTGACGACTTCCATGTGTAGCAGGCCCAAGAAGCCCACGCGGAAGCCAAAGCCGAGCGCCACCGAGGTCTCGGGCTCCCACACCAACGATGGGTCGTTAACGTGCAGCTTATCGAGCGCGTCACGCAGGTTCTCGTAGTCCTTGTTATCGATTGGGAACAGGCCCGTATAGACCATGGGCTTGGCCTCGCGGTAACCCGGAAGCGGCTCGGGGCAGGGGTTCGACGCCCAGGTAAGGGTGTCGCCCACGCGAACGGCCTCGGGGTCCTTCAGGCCCGTGACCACATAGCCGACCTCGCCAACCGTCAGCGCGTCAACCGGGGTCTCGGCAGGACGCTTGACACCCACGCCGTCGACCAAAAAGTCGCCCTCTGCCTGCATCATGCGCAGGGTATCGCCCTTTTTGATGGAGCCGTCAAAGACGCGCACCGTGGCGACGACGCCACGATACTCGTCGAAGTACGAATCCAGAATGAGTGCCTTGAGCGGCGCGTTCGCATCGCCCTTGGGCGGAGAGATCAAAAAGACAATGGACTCCAGCAGATCATGGATGCCCTCGCCGGTCTTGCCCGAGACACACACGGCATCATCGGCGGGAATCGCCAGGTCATCCTCGATCTCGGTCTTAACCTCATCGGGATGGGCAGAGGGCAGGTCGATCTTGTTGATGGCCGGCACAATGTCCAGATTGGCGTTCATGGCGAGCGTCGCGTTGGAGACAGTCTGCGCCTCGACGCCCTGCGTGGCGTCGACAACGAGCACCGCGCCCTCACAGGCTGCCAGCGAGCGCGAGACCTCATAGGTAAAGTCAACGTGGCCCGGCGTATCGATCAGATTGAACTGATACGTCTCGCCATCGTCGGCGTCATAGGACACGCGAACGGCATTGGACTTGATCGTGATGCCGCGCTCGCGCTCGATATCCATGGTGTCGAGCAGCTGCGACTCCATGTCGCGTTCGTCGACGGTATGGGTGAGCTCGAGGATGCGATCGCTGATCGTGGACTTGCCATGGTCGATGTGCGCAACGATTGAGAAGTTGCGGATGTGGGAAATGTCAATTGAAGTATTCATGCGGACTATCTTACCCGAGCGGTACAAAAAATGGAGCCTGTTCCATAAAACAGGCTCCATTTATGCGCGTAATCTGTGTGGTGTGAAATTTACAACTTAGGCGTTGATGCTGTTCACGAGCTTGGCAAGACCGGACTTGCGGTTGGAAGCCTGGTTCTTGTGGATAACATGCTTGGCGGCAGCCATGTCGAGACGCTTGGTAACGGTCTTGAGGGCAGCCTGGGCCTTCTCGGCGTCGCCCTCGGCGACGGCGGACTGGACGTGCTTGGTCAGCGTCTTGAGCTCGGACTTGACAGCCTTGTTACGCATGCGAGCTGCCTCATTGGTGCGGATACGCTTCTTCTGAGACTTGATGTTTGCCACTTCTGGAGTTCCTTTCGAGTTCCTTGCAAAAAATGTATGACACCTCTGAGACACGGTGAGGTCATGCAAGCGCCTACTATAGCACGCTCCCCCTCAAAGGAATAGAACGAATTTGTCAAATAGGCAGGTATCATCACGATTTTCTCAAGATGTTCGTAATCCAGAGCAAAAGCGCGGTCTCAGAATCGGCAGAGCCCTTGAGCGCGAGCTCCACATCGACCGCACCCTCGAGCGCTGCGACGAGCTCTGCCATCGAAAAGCGACGCGCCCAAGTCAGGTGATTCTTGACCTGCCAGGGCTGGAGCTTGAGCGTTGCGGCCAGCTCACGACCCTGTCCACGCGCATCGAGCGCCTTGGCGACGATCAGCTCACGGATGCGACCGCACAGCAGCGTGTAGGTCCACACATAGCTCTTGACGGGCAGCAGATTGAAGAGCTCGAGCGATCGCCGCATATCGCGAGCCGAGACGGCGTTGAGGAAGTCCCAGGGTTGAACCTCGGCCGTACGGACAATCCAGCGCTCAACATCGGCAAGTTCAATCTGAGGCGACTCGACCATCTGGGCAAGCTTAGCCAAGTCGTTATCGAGCATGCGCGTGTTTTCGCCCGAACGCGAGACGAGCTCCTCGGCGGCCGCCGTCGAAATCGACTTACCGCGCTGCGTCGCCATCTGCTGAACACGGCGCGGCAGTTCCCAGCGCTTGGTACCCGAGCAATTGACGATAGCCTTCTTGTCGATCTTGGCGATTGCCTTATACAGGCGCGTATTCTTGGCAAGTGAGTCGGCGATGATGAGGCAGACCGTAGTGGGGCTGGGACTCGCCAGATACCCAACGAGCGGCTCCGAGACCGCCTTGGCGAGCTTTGAGCAGCCATCGAGGATTACCAGACGAAACTCGCTGCCCATCGGAAAGGTGTTAAGCGATCCGATAATGGACTCGATATCGGGGTCCTTGGTCATGTCTCGCTCGTCGAGGTTGAACTCGACCATACCCGACTTTTCCAGACGCGCTTTCATACGCGAGACGGCGTAATCGCGCTTAACTCCGTCGGTACCGACGATCAGATATGCCGGCAGCAAACCGGTTTCGGACATTGCGCTCCCCTCCCGCAGGCCTTCGCATTCGTTCCGTGCCATTCTAGCCCAGGGGCCCACCACACGCCAACGACGTCGTCACGGTCGCTGGCATCGCATCACAAAGCCATTCGCAGTCGGTGCGACGGTAATGTCGCCGTGTTCGATGGTACACGCGAACACACCACCCGCTTCCTTAACGGCATCGATGCAGGCATCGGACGGATGGCCGTATCGATTCCCCTCACCGGCGCTTGCGAGGGAAAGCTCGGGCTTCAGGACGTCCAGCAACTCACCATCGACTGAAACCTTGGAGCCGTGATGCCCAAGTTTAAGTACATCGATATCCCCCACCTCCTGCACGAATTCCCGTTCTTGGTCGAGCTCGGCATCACCGGTGAGGAGCAGACGCAGGCCCTTGCCTTTCTGAACATAAGAGAGCAGCAGGACAAGCGAATCCTCATTTCCCTCGCCATCCACGGACTCGAATGGCCACATCACGCGGGCGCAAAATGAGCCGATATCGACCGTATCCCCACGGCGCACCTGCCGATACTCCACGCCAGGTCGGTTCAATACCTCGGCAGGAGCATCCTCCAGCGCATCCGCCGCAACGGCAATCGTTCCAACCGAAAACTGTTCGAGCACATCGGGAAGACCACCCCAGTGATCCTCATCCCAATGCGTCACAAAGACGGCATCGATATGGTGCACGTTATTGCGAACCAAAGCCGCCACCACGCGCTCGTCGAGCCCGCAGTCGACGAGCGCTACTGCGCCGCCCTGGCGGATAAGAATCGCATCGGCCTGGCCCACATCGAGCACCGTCACCGAAGGCGGAGCGAATCGATCCCAGTAGACGTACGGAATCGCAGCCAAGAGCACCAGACATGCAAGCCCCACCGCCATAGGACGTGCACGGGGACGCGGCCACCTGACCAGCAGAGCCGCCAGCAAACACGGCGCTAGGTAAATCCACATGCTATCGGGCGGCACACTCACGGATGCACCCGGCACGGCGGCAAACAGCTGCTCGAAGAATAGCGCGCAAAGGGCGGCAATCATGGGCACAGCGAGCACCCAAGTCCGCAACGGTGCCACGAGCGAAAAGGGAACCAGCACGATCGACACAGCAAGCAGTACGCTCACCACCGGACCGATGACCGCATTTGCCAGCGGAGCAATGAGCGAGAACGTACCGAAGGCAGGAATGGTAATGGGGAGCGTCGCCAACTGCGAGCACAGCGTGACGGAAAGCATGCTGGCAATGCCCGATGGCACACCCAGCTCACCCAAAGCGTAGGTCGCATAGGGGCAAAAGCACAGGATGGCAAAGACGCTGGCACATGAAAGCTGAAAGCCCATCTCGAACAGCACCGTCGGCCGCAGTAGAACAAAGATGGACATGGTTACGAAGAGTGCCGATGCACCGTGCCGGCGACGCCCCGCGCCGTTTACGACAAGCGTCGCGAACACCATGCAGCACGCGCGCACGGCCGAGGGAGACGCGCCCGTAAAGGTAGTGTAGCCCACAAGCGTTATCGCCAGTATCGCCCGCTGAAGACCACGTGAGCACCGAGTCTTTTGCAATAAACCCTCGATTAAAAACCCCACGATAGCCAAATGGCTGCCCGAGACGGCGATAAGATGCGCCGTTCCCGTCACCGAAAACCAGTCGCCCGCCGGCTGGGCGCGCAGCTCGGCCGAACGACCGCAGACGACACCGGCTATGAGCGCACGCGCCGGTTCGGTCGCAGGCGCAATGGACACAAGCAGCCCATTTCGCAGCCGAAGCAGCGGCCCCGGAGAGCCCTCATCGACGGACAAAATCCGAACGGCTTTAACCTTGCGCACCTCGCCTCGGAGCGCGCGCGATCGTCCATACGCATCGTTCTCAAAACGTGAAACGCGACCGATAACACGCACGTGCGCCCCGACCTTGAGCTCACGATCACACGATAGGCGAACCGTTGCCAAGTTCTTACCGTCCGCGCGTGCCTCGCAGGTATAGGAATACACGTCGTCGTTTATGGATGGATCACCCTGCACGACAAACTCGAGGCCGCTTGCCGCTCGACCGTCGAGCGTCTTCGAGGCGTTGAGCGCACCCACGGCCCACCACGCCGAAACGACCGCACCCGCCACGAGACCGACGGACGCGGCATACAGCCACCGCTTCAAAGGGGCAAGCCGCGCACAAGAGTGAGCCAGCACAACGAAAACCGCTGCCGCAACGGGAATGGCCCATAGCGGCCCGACCGCCGTCGCCCGCTCCCTCAGCAGCGCATCAGCGGCTATGCTGAGCACCAAGGCGCAGCTCACGCACATGCCGGCACACAGGGCCATCGTCCACGGAATCAGGGGCCGCGGAGGCATCACGTGCTCTCGCTCGGTCGTACTCATACGCAGATGCAATCTTTGATTTTGGCAAGCTTCTTCTCGCCGATTCCCGACACGCGCATCAGATCGTCAACCGAAGCAAAAGCACCGTTCTTTGTCCGTTCATCGATAATCGACTGTGCCATTGAGGGACCGATTCCCGAGAGCGTCTGCAGCTCTGCCGAGCTTGCCGTATTAATGTTTACTAGGCCTGTTGCGCCACCGACGCCTGATGATGCGGAAGTCCCACCATCAACACCGGCTTCCGCAATGGACACCTGCTGCTCCCCTACCGTTGGAACGTGAATTTTTTGTCCATCAGTGACCTTGGATGCACGATTAAGCCCCGTAACGTCTGCTTCGGGCGCCAGCCCGCCGGCGGCATCAATCGCCTGAGCCACCCGCGCCCCGTCTTTGAGGCGATATACACCGGGTGACACCACGGCGCCATCAACATCGACATAGACCTCTGCCGCGGCAGACGCCTTAGGCGAAGAGCCTTCAGATGTCTTTCCACTCGAAGCATCGCCGGATCCCGGCTCCACTAACGTGCCCGAACCATCAGTGCGCTCAAACGACACACCGCCGGCACCGCCGCCAAAGTTCGCCATTGCCAGTCCACTCGCCATCGCAATGACGACCAGTATCGCCATCACCACTGCCTTATGACCGAGCAGTTTGCCCGCCCAGCGGTCCATCTTTTTGACTCGTTCGTGTTGTTCGCGCTGCGCCATAGCAAAACCTCCCAACATCATCGTGTCAGGAAAGGAGCTCCGCAACAGCCACGCCCCAAAACCGGTTTTCGCGGTCAAACCAAAAGCTGACCAAAACCTTACGAAATAATGTCCATTTATTCAGGCACACGTCAGCAAATGAACACTTAGCCCCAAAATGCCCAGATAGCAAAAGACCGACGATGCAGGCGCATCGTCGGTCTATGCACAAATTTACTCGTGATCTTGGTAAATCTCACGCGGAGCAAGCTCAGAATGTTTGTGTTTTAAGGTCTTAGGGGCCTTGTACGTGTTGCTCTCGAAGTCGATGTACTCGGTCTGCTTGAGCAGACGCTCAATCATCTCCTCGTGATCAAACAGTTCCCAGGCCTCATGCACGGCATCGAGTTTAGCGTGCGTCTCGGGACGGCGCGGCATAAACAGCGTGCAGCAGTCGGGAGCGGCCTCAGTCGAGATATCGAACGTACCGATCTCCTCGGCGCGTGCGATGATCTCCTGTTTGTCCGAACCGATGAGAGGACGGAACACGGGAATCTTCACGGCTTCGTTGACGGCCATGATGTTCTCAAGCGTTTGGGAGGCAACCTGCCCAAGCGATTCGCCCGTAACGATGGCCCTGGCACCCTCGATGTGTGCAATGCGCTCAGCAACCGAATACATAATGCGGCGATACATGATCACGCGCAGGTTGCTGGGACAGGTGACCGAAATCTCACGCTGGCAGTCGCCAAACGGCACCACGTACAGGCGGCCGATCTGGACACCCGGCTCAAGCGCACGGATGATGTCCTGCACCAGGTATTCACTCGTGTCGGGCGTCTGCGGACGACCGGAGAAATGCACCGGCACGCACACCGCGCCGCGACGCGCGAGCATCCAGGTCGCCACCGGAGAATCGATACCCGACGACAGCAGCGTCACGACCTTGCCGGCAGAACCCACCGGCAGACCGCCCACGCCGCGCTCGGAGCACGCGTACACATAAACGCTACCCTGGACCACCAGTACGTGCACCATCGCATCGGGGTCGTGCATTTGAACCTTTTTATCGGGGAAGGCCTCACACAGTACCTCGCCCACCTGACGATTGATATCGATCGAGGTGAGCTCATAGTCGGTATTGGAGCGCTTGGCGTGCACCTTAAACGAATCGAAGGAACCAAACTCGCGCAGCGCCTTCACGGCGGCGGCGCAGTACTCCTGCGGGTCGCGGTTGGTGTGATACGCCAAAGACACACGGGCAACGCCGGGAACGGTGCGAATGACACGCGCCGCCTCGTCGGCCTGATGCTCGTTAAAGGTCACGAGGATATAACCGGAAATTCGAGACACGGCGTTCACGGAAAAGGCGGCCAAGGCCGCCTTGATGTTATCCATGAGGATATGCTCAAAATGTGCGCGGTTCTTGCCCTTCAGTCCAACCTCGTGATAGTGGACCAGGCAGACGCGAGCTGCCATTTAGGCTTCAGCAACCTTGTGACCGAGCGCCTTCTCGTAACGGGCCTCGTCGTAAGAGATGTCGCCGTCGACAATCTCGTCCATAGCCATCGAGATGGTATCGGCACCGGAAAGCCCGATGGTGATGTCATCGACATCCTGGACGGCAAGCACGCGGTTGTGCTGGCCACGCAGCATGCTATTGATGTCGCAGGCGCGCTTGGAGGCAAGCGAAGCGAGCAGGAAGCGGTTGTGATCGGTCTTCTCCAGAAGATCGTCAATGCAAGGCTTTACAACGGACACGGACCTCAGATCCTTTCATGCATATCGAGAACGCGAACGAGCTCATCGGTCGCGCGGTCGAGATCGTCATTCACCACAACGTCGTCGTAGCGGTCGGCAAGGGCAAGCTCATCGGCGGCGTTTGCCATACGCAGCTCAATCGTCTCGGGCGTCTCGGTACCGCGACCGACTAGACGCTCGCGGAGCACCTCAAGCGAAGGCGGCTTGATAAAGATCAGCACGGCCTCGGGGAAACGCTCCTTCACCTGCAGGGCGCCCTGGACATCGATCTCCAAAATCAGAGACGAGCCCGAGGCGAGCTTGGATGTAACCTCGCTCACCAACGTGCCGTAGCAGTTACCGTGGACCTCGGCCCACTCAACAAACTCACCGTTTGCCACGCGGCGGTCGAACTCCTCGCGCGTCAGAAAAAAGTAGTTGACGCCGTCGACCTCACCTTTGCGTGGTGCTCGCGTGGTAGCCGAAACCGTCAGACCCAGGTTCGAGCGGCGCTCGCGCACACGAGTGACGAGCGTACCCTTGCCTGCGCCTGACGGTCCAGAAATCACAAAGAGCTTGGAATCCTGAGCGCTCACTTATTTGGTCAGCTGCTCGAGGAGCTGCTCGCGCTGACGGACGCCGAGGCCCTGGACGCGACGAGTAGCGGAGATACCGAGCTCCTCCATGATCTTGGCGGCCTTGGCCTTGCCATAACCGGGGAGAGACTCGATGAGGGTGGAAACCTTCATGCGGGAAGCGATGGGGTCATCGGAGTTGAGCACGGACTCGAGGGACTTCTCGCCCTTCTTGATCTGCTCGCGAAGCTCAGCGCGGGCGTGACGTGCGGCAGCAGCCTTCTCAAGAGCCTGCTTGCGCTGCTCGTCGGTAAGCTGAGGGAGTGCCATTCGTACCTCCAAATAGTTGGGTTATATCTGATTCAATAATTGGCATTTTAGCACGTAGAACGCACAAAAAGCCTAATCGCGGCTCCATAGGTTAGACGATACCCGCAAAAAGTGCAATATACTGCGCCCAAAGTTAAGCCCCTGACCTGCGATTCCACACAAAGGATGGGAAAGTTTACGCAGGCACAGGGGCTATTTTGTGCTAATGAGACCCAAAAGTGGTGACTTAGGGGAATCTTTTACGCGACGTTTTCGACCAGCTCGGCGACGATGGCGTCAAAGGCGGCAACCGGATCGTCGGCACCGGTGATGGGACGGCCCACCACAATGTGGCTTGCGCCACGCTCGATAGCCTGGGAAGGCGTCGCCACGCGGGACTGGTCACCAAGGGCGGCACCCACCGGACGCACACCCGGAGTCACGATCAGGGCATCAGGACCCAGCAGCTCACGCATGTCGTGAGCCTCCATCGGTGAGCACACGATGCCATCGATGCCATTGGCCTGAGCAAGCTTTGCCAAGCGGGCGGCCTCCTCGGCCACGGGAGACTCGACGCCGATCTCGCTCAAGGCATCCTGATTCATGCTCGTGAGCACGGTGATGGCGACGAGCTTGGCGCGGTCCTCACGCGCCTCCTCGGCACCCTCGCGGCAGGCAGCGAGCATAGCACCCGAGCCCAGGCCGTGGACCGAAAGCAGGTCGGCACCGGCAAGCGAGGCCGAGCGGGCAGCGCCGCGCACCTGATGCGGAATGTCATGGAACTTAAGGTCGAGGAAGACCTTAAAGCCAAGGTCCTTAAAGGTCTTGACGATCTGGGGACCCTCAGCGTAATAGAGCGTCATGCCGACCTTGAGCCAGGCGGCATGGCCCGAAAGCTCGTGGGCGAGCTCGAGCGCGCGCTCACGGTCGCAGTCGAGGGCGACGATAACACGGTCGCGGGCATCATTCTCTAGCATTCGAAAGCACCCACCAGCTCGTTGATGTCCTTTACGCCCTGGGACTCGGCCCAGGCCTCGAGCTCATGCGCGATCTTAAGCGAAGCGCACGGATCGACGAAGTTGGCCATGCCGACCGACACGCAGGTGGCGCCGGCCAGGATAAACTCAGCCGCATCCTCGCCAGTCATGACACCGCCGACACCGTTGATGGGGATATCGACGGCCTGGGCAACCTCCCAGACCATGCGCACGGCGATGTGGTGGCACAGCGGGCCCGAAAGGCCGCCCTTGGGCTTGGCCACGCGGGACTTGCGGGTATGGACGTCGATGGCCATGCCCTGGATGGAGTTGATGACCGAAAGGCCGTCGGCGCCGGCAGCCTCGAGGGCCTTGGCGATCTCGGCGACGTTGACCGGCGCCATCTTCACGAACAGCGGCTTATCGGTCACCTTGCGGCAAGCAGCCATAACGGAAGAGGCGCCCTCGGGCGTGGAGCCCATGGCGGCACCGCCGGCGGCGATATTAGGGCAGCTCACGTTGATCTCGTAGCCGGCAGCCCAGGGGCACAGCTCGACATACATCTCGAGTGCGCGGACAAACTCGTCAACGGAGTGACCGGCAACCTGACAGATGACCTGGCAGCCGTCCTTGGACAGCTGTTCGAGCCACGGACCGGACTCGCGGGCAAAGGCGGCCACGCCGGGGTTCTGAAGACCCACGGAGTTGATCATACCGCCGGGAATCTCGGCCATGCGGGGCGCGGGATTGCCGGGCCAGGGCTCGGCAGCGCAACCCTTGGTGGTGATGGCGCCCAGCTGGGAAACATCAAAGAAGTTCTGGAACTGCCAACCGTAGCCAAAGGTACCGGCTGCGGTGTTGATGGGGTTCTGCATCTTGACGCCGCCGAAATCGACGGCCATGTTCACGGTACCCACTAGAAGACCACCACCTTGGAAGCATCGAACACGGGGCCGCACATACAAGCACCCTTCATACCGTCGACCGTCTCGACATTGCAGGTGTTGCAGGCGCCAAAGCCACAGCTCATCATGCGCTCGAGCGACACCTCGCAGTACACACCGGCCTCGGCGGCAGCGGCGGCGACCTTCTTCATCATGACGGCGGGGCCGCAGCTGGCCACGTAGTCGTAGCCGCCCTCGCCAAGCAGTTCTGCGGCAGGATCGGTGCAAAAACCGTGCGTGCCGAGCGAACCGTCGTCGGTGCACACATTAACCGTGGCGCCCAGCGCGCGGAACTCATCGACACCCACGGCCTTGGACGCGGTGCCAAAGCCCAGGCACACGTCCACATCAACACCCTGCTCGGCAAGCATACCGGCAAGACAAAGCACAGGCGGAACGCCGATACCACCGGCGACGAGCAAAGCCTTCCTGGTGCCCTCGGGTACCATCCAGCCACGACCACCGGGGCCCAGCAGGTTAGAGGTGGAGCCGGGGCCCATCTGGGACAAACGGCGGGTATCGTCGCCCACGACGGCGTACCACAGCTCGACGGTGCCGGCCTCGGCGTCGGCGCGGTAGAAACTCAAGGGCACACGAAGCAGAGAAGACGCATCGCCGGGGACGGCGATGTTCACAAACTGACCGGGCTTGAGCGCACTTGCAAGCTTGGGGGCCGAGATGACGAGCGAGAAGATGCCGTCGGCGATCTCCCGGTTCGAGACGACCTCGAAGTCGTGCATGCGTGCAGTGGAAGGTGTGGGCATAGACGCTCCAATCCCCCATGCGGTTGCATGGTCTAAACGAACAGAAAGCGCGGCACCGCAAGGGCGCCGCGCACAAAAGCGATAAGGCTATGCTAGCAGATGCAGCCGTCGGCGAGCGTCTGCTTGCCACCGACAAATACATCGGTGGCACGACCGGTGAGCGTGCGGCCGGCAAAACCGGAGTTCTCGGCGCGCGACTCGTAACCGTCCTCGCCAACCGTCCAGGTTGCGGAGGGGTCGAACACGGTCAGGTCGGCGACAGAGCCCGCCTTGACCTGAACCTGATCGAGGCCCAGAATCTCACGCGGCTTGATGGCCATGAGCTCGACCATGCGGCTCACGCTCATCTTGCCCGTGTTGACCAGCTCAGTGAGCACGAGCGACAGCGAAGTCTCGAGGCCAATCATTCCAAAGGGCGCGAGCTCGAACTCGCGGGCCTTCTCCCACGGGGTGTGGGGAGCGTGGTCGGTAACGATAGCGTCGACGGTACCGTCGATGACACCCTGACGGATGGCCTCGGCATCCTCGTCGGTGCGCAGCGGCGGATTGACCTTGAGCGAGGTGTTGTAGGTCTCGTCCAGGTCGTTCTCGGTCAGGAACATGTGGTGCGGGGTGGCCTCGCAGGTCACCTGGACACCGGCAGCCTTACCGGCACGCACGAGCTCCAGGCCATGAGCGGTGGAGATGTGCTGGATGTGCAGCTTGGCACCGGTCAGCTTGGCAATCTCGATGTCGCGGGCAATCTGAAGCTCCTCGCCGGCGGCCGGCCAACCCTCGAGGGCCAGACGGGTCGAGACCTTGCCCTCGTTGATCTGGCCGTGGCCGACCAGGTCCTCGTCCTGGCAGTGGCTCATAAAAACCTTGCCGAACATCTTGCCGTAGTCCATGCAGCGACGGAGCATGCCCGCGCCCTGCACGCCACGACCGTCGTCAGTGAAGGCGACGGCGCCGTGGGCGACCATATCGCCCATCTCGGACATAGCCTCGCCCTTAAGGCCGCGAGTCATAGCACCAGAAGGATAGACGCGGCAGTGGCCGACCTCGGCAGCGCGGGACTTGACGAACTCAACGACGGTTCCGTTATCGGTGACGGGATCGGTGTTGGGCATGGCGCACACGCCGGTAAAGCCGCCCTTGGCAGCTGCGCGGGTACCGCTCTCGATGTCCTCTTTGACCTCGTAGCCGGGCTCGCGAAGGTGAACGTGCATATCCACCAGGCCGGGGACGAGGTACTTGCCGGAAAGGTCGCGGACCTCGGCTCCCTCGACGGCGAGATTCTCGCCGACCTCGGCGATCTTGTCGCCGTCAATCAGGACGTCAACGACACCGTCAAGCTCGACGGACGGGTCGACGACGTGGGCATTCTTAAGAAGCAAGGCCATTATCGGCACCTCCAAGCAGCAGATACAGGATAGCCATACGCACGCAGATACCGGCGTAGACCTGCTCCAGGATGACGGAGCGTTGCGGGTGGTCGGCCATATAGGAGTCGAACTCGACGCCGCGGTTGATGGGGCCCGGGTGACAGATGATCGCGTCGGGCTTCATGAGCTTCTCGCGGTCCTTGGTCAGACCGAAGAGCTTGTGGTACTCGCGAATGGTCGGGAACGGGGCACCCTCGAGGCGCTCCTGCTGCACGCGCAGCATATAGACGACGTCCAGCTCGGGCAGGACGGAATCGAGGTCGCTCGTCACGTGGTCGCAGCCCAGAACCTCGGGCGCCGGCGGCAGCAGCGTGCCGGGGGCGACGGCGTAGGTCTCGCAGCCCATAATCTTAAGGGCAGGGATCAGCGAGCCGCAGACGCGGGAGTGCGCGATATCGCCGACGACGGCGACCTTCAGACCGTGGAAGTCACCCTTGTGCTCCCAGATGGTGTACAGGTCGAGCAGGGCCTGCGTGGGATGGTTGTGCTTGCCGTCGCCGGCGCAGATAACGCTCGCGGGCGAGTTCTGCGTGACGATGTAGGGAGCACCGGCGTGCTTATCGCGCACGACGATGCAGTCGATCTTGTAGGCGTTGAGGGTCTCGACGGTGTCGACGAGGCTCTCACCCTTGACCGTGGAGGTCGAGGAGCCGCCAAAGTTGAGGCTGTCGGCCGAAAGACGCTTCTCGGCGAGTTCGAAGGAGCTGCGGGTGCGCGTCGAGGGCTCGTTGAACATGTTGACGATGGTCTTGCCCTTGAGCGTGGGGACCTTCTTGATCGCACGCTCGTTGACCTCGGAGAACGCCTTGGCGGTCTCGAGGATGAGCTTGATGTCCTCTTCGGAGTACTCGGTAATGTCGATCAGGTGCTTATGGTTGAACGCCACGGTACTACTCACCTCCCAGCGGCGCGGAGCCCACGTGGGAACCCGGCGCGACGTCGTTAATCTCGACAGCGGTGCGGCCGTCTACTTCCTTCATATATAGGTGCACGTTCTCCTCATGCGACGAGGGAACGTTCTTGCCGACAAAGTCCGGCGAGATGGGGAGCTCACGGTGACCGCGGTCAACGAGAACTGCCAGCTCGATGCGGCTCGGACGGCCCAGGTCCATAACGGCGTCCAGAGCGGCGCGGATAGTACGGCCCGTATACAGGATGTCGTCCACCAGCACGACGCGCTTGCCGTCGACGCTGAAGGGAATGTTGGTAGCGTGGATCGCGGGAGCGAAATTGGTCGCATAGTCATCGCGGTAGAAGCTGATGTCCAGGCTGCCGAGCGGAACGTCGACGCCCTCGATCTCCTTGATCTCCTCGGCGAGCTTCTTTGCCAGAAGGTCGCCGCGCGTGACGATGCCGACCAGAGCGAGGTCTTCACAGCCCTCGTTGCGCTCGAGGATCTCGTGCGCGATGCGGGTCATCGCTCGATTGACGGCGGTCTCGTCCATGATGACCGCCTTGGGGGAAGTCGTGCCCATCGATCTCCTTCCTCACATGTCTTGACTGCTGACACAGTCAAAAAAATAGATGCCCGACCGCTTAAAGCGGACCAGACACCCACAGGAAGGGCTGCTCTTTGGCAGCTATGTAATTCCATGTGGGTATCTCGTACCCCTTTAATGGTCAAGGGATAGTGTAGCCAACCTCGAGCTTAATTGCGAGCATAAATACAGAACAATCCGTAAACGGAGCCCAATGCTCCATAAACCTATATATATTTGTGGGACGAGCTTGAAAACGCACGCACGAGCTGGCATAATCCCCTCTGCTGCACGCAAATCGGATCTACGTCCAGGGCCGTGGCGTGAGCACTATCGCCAAAAGAGGAATATCTCTGTGTAGATTACGCACAGGGAGCTGCTTCTGTGCTATAGTTCAGGCTTGTTTGTTAACGCGACATGTTCGTTTGTCGCCCAAGGAGGGTCAGTTATGTCCAAAGTTTGCGAAGTTTGCGGTAAGCACCCCGTTGCCGGTCGCTCCATCAGCCACTCTCACCGCGTCACCAACCGTAAGTTCCGCCCCAACATCCAGCGCGTTTACGTCGTCGTCGATGGTCACCGTCGCAAGATGAACGTTTGCTCCACCTGCCTCAAGTCCGGCAAGGTTGCGCGCTCCTAAATAAGGTCTTACCAACAAGTACCTCGGACTCTCCGGGTCAAAGACCTCGCGTTCATATAGAACTTACCAAAGGCGTCCTCCCCCACGGAGGGCGCCTTTTTTGCACTCATTGGGGACAGACTTACATGAGTGTTTACAGATGTCAAAGGAATCATAGCCCAGCTGATATGCCTTGAAGCTTGACCAGCGGTACGCATCGAGCGAGTCGAGCGCGCCTTTCACAGGATTGAGATGGATATAATCGAGCAACTGGACCGCCTGCGTGTCCGACTCGACCGCGACCCGCGAATAGCGATTGTCAAACAGGTGCCCCGTTCTCCCCGTTTTCCCATTGAAATACTCATATAAGTCTGTCCCCAATGAGTGGGGCGATGCGGCAAACGGGAAGTTAAAAGTTATAGTTGAAGCGTTTCAGTTAATTGAAGCGTTTTAGTGTGCCTTTTACGGGAATCTTACCGTTTACCGAATTATTTCTTGCTATCATGCTAGACGTAGGGTAAATCTCCGATCGCAAGGAGACACAAATGGTGAAAAAGTCACCGGAAAACACTACTCCCGCAATTGTGGACAACGTAGAGGCGCTTGAGGCTAAGCTCGCTCAGATGCGAGAGGCCCAGGCGCTTTTTGCTACGTACACGCAGGAGCAGGTCGACAAGATCTTCTATGAGGCCGCCATGGCCGCCAACAAGGCTCGTATCCCGTTGGCGAAGATGGCCATCGAGGAGACCGGCCGCGGCGTTCTTGAGGACAAGGTCATCAAGAACCACTACGCCGCAGAGTACATCTACAACGCTTACAAGAACACCAAGACCTGTGGTGTCCTGGAGCGCGACGAGGCTTATGGCATCACCAAGATCGCCGAGCCCATCGGTATCGTGGGCGCCGTCATCCCGACGACCAACCCCACCTCCACTGCGATCTTCAAGACGCTGATCAGCCTGAAGACCCGCAACGCCATCATCATCTCCCCGCACCCGGCTGCCGCCAAGTGCACCATCGCCGCCGCCAAGCTCGTGCTTGACGCCGCCGTCAAGGCCGGCGCCCCCGAGGGTATCATCGGCTGGGTCGATGTCCCCTCCATCGAGCTGACCAACATGGTCATGCGCGACGTCGACATCATCCTCGCCACCGGTGGCCCGGGCATGGTCAAGGCCGCCTACTCCTCGGGCAAGCCCGCCCTAGGCGTTGGCGCCGGTAACACCCCGGTCGTCATCGACGACACCGCCGACGTGCTGCTCGCCGTCAACTCCATCATCCACTCCAAGACCTTCGACAACGGCATGATCTGCGCTTCCGAGCAGTCCGTGACCGTCATCGACACCATCTATGACCAGGTTAAGGCCGAGTTCCAGAAGCGCGGCTGCTACTTCGTCAAGCAGGGTGCCGAGATGGAGGCACTGCGTGCCGCCATGTTCAAGAACGGCGCTCTCGACCACCGCATCCCCGGCATGGCTGCCGCCAAGATCGCCGAGCTCGCAGGCATCGAGGTTCCCGCCAAGACCAAGATCCTGATCGCCGAGGTCACCTCCACCGACCCCGCCAAGGAGGAGTTCTCCCACGAGAAGCTCTCCCCGGTCCTGGCCATGTACCACGCCAAGGACTTCCAGGAGGCCGTCGACAAGGCCGAGCACCTGGTGCTCGCCGGTGGCCCGGGCCACACCGCCTCTCTGTACGTGCACCCCGCCCAGGCCGAGAAGATCAGCCTGTTCGAGCACGTCATGAAGGCCTGCCGTATCGTCATCAATACCCCGTCCTCGCACGGCGGCATCGGTGACCTGTACAACTTTGGCATGAAGCCGTCTCTGACCCTGGGCTGCGGCTCCTGGGGCGGCAACTCCGTCTCCGAGAACGTTGGGGTGAAGCACTTGATCAACGTTAAGACTGTGGCCGAGCGCCGTGAGAACATGCTGTGGTTCCGCGCTCCCGAGAAGGTCTACTTCAAGAAGGGTTCCACGCCCGTCGCCCTCGACGAGCTCGGTACCGTCATGGGCAAGAAGCGTGCCTTCATCGTCACCGACCAGTTCCTCTTCAAGAATGGCAACACCCGCGCCATCGAGGCCAAGCTCGACGAGATGGGCATCGCCCACGACTGCTTCTACGACGTCGAGCCCGATCCGTCGCTGCAGTGCGCACGTCGCGGCGCCAAGCAGATGGCTCTCTTTGAGCCGGACGTCATCATCGCCGTCGGCGGTGGCTCCGCTATGGACGCCGGCAAGATCATGTGGATGATGTACGAGCACCCCGAGTGCAAGTTTGAGGACATGGCCATGGACTTCATGGACATCCGCAAGCGTATCTTCACTTTCCCCGAGATGGGCAAGAAGGCCTACTTCGTCGCCGTCCCGACCTCTTCGGGTACCGGCTCCGAGTGCACGCCGTTCGCCATCATCACCGACAAGGAGACCGGCATCAAGTGGCCGCTCGCCGACTACGCGCTGCTCCCCAACATGGCTATCGTCGACGCCGACAACTGCATGACCGCCCCGCGCGGCCTGACCGCTGCCTCCGGCATCGACGTCATGACCCACGCCATCGAGTCCTACGTCTCCATCATGGCTTCCGACTACACCAAGGGCCTCTCCGAGCGCGCTGCTAAGCTCGTCTTCGAGAACCTGCCCTCCAGCTTCACGAACGGCGCCAAGGACCCGCACGCCCGCGAGGAGATGCACAACGCCTCCTGCATGGCCGGCATGGCCTTCGCCAACGCCTTCCTGGGCCTCAACCACTCCATGGCCCACAAGCTCGGCGCTTTCCATCACCTGCCCCACGGCCTCGCAAACGCCGTCATCCTGACCCGCGTCATGCGCTACAACGCCGCCGAGGCTCCCGTCAAGATGGGCACGTTCTCCCAGTATCCTTACCCCAACGCGCTGCACAACTACGCCGAGATGGCCAAGTACTGCGGCATCGAGGGCAAGGACGACAAGGAGGTCTTCGAGAACTTCATCACGAAGCTCGAGGAGCTCAAGGACTTCATCGGCGTCAAGAAGACCATCGCCGACTACGGTGTTGACGAGCAGTACTTCCTCGACACCCTCGACGAGATGACCGAGCAGGCATTCAACGACCAGTGCACCGGCGCAAACCCGCGCTACCCGCTCATGAGCGAGATCAAGGAACTCTACCTGGACGCCTACTACGGCCGCGAGCCTCAGGACTACGCCGTCTGCTAGTTTTAGCACGGTTTTTAACGGCGGGGGTGCACGGGTGTTTCACACACCCCCGCCGTCGCTTCTATCGCATCGTTGAAAGGATGCAACCATGCTGCTACCCGATTCCAAGACCGAGCTCGTCCGCCGTGGCAACAAGGTCGTTTACGACCTGGGCGACAAGATTGTCAAGGTCTTTAACGAGACCAAGCCTGTCTCCGACGTGTTCAACGAGGCTTTGAATCTTGCCCGCATCAATGAGTGCGGCATCCGCAGCCCCAAGGCTCTCGAGGTTTCCCAGCTCGAGAACGCCAACGGCTGGGCGCTCGTGACCGAGAAGGTTCCGGGCACCACCCTTGCCGAGAAGATGACTGCCGAGCCCCAGCGCTTTGGTGAGTATCTCGAGATGTTCGTCGACCTCCAGATCGAGATCCACGGCTACACCTCCCCGCTGCTCAACCGTCAGCGCGACAAGTTCGCCCGCATGATCGACAGCCTTGATCAGCTCAATGCCACCACGCGCTACAACCTTCAGGAGCGTCTGGACGGCATGACCAAGGAGTTCAAGGTCTGCCACGGCGACTTCAACCCCTCCAACGTCATCGTCGGCGACGACGGCCAGCTCTATGTGTGCGACTGGGCACACGCCACCCAGGGCTCCCCTGCTGCCGACGTTGCCACCACCTACCTGCTCTTCGCCCTCAACAGCAAGGATCAGGCCGAGGCCTACCTGGAGCTCTACTGCGACCGCGCCGACATGCCCATGCAGGTCGTGCGTCAGTGGACGAGCATCGTCGCCGCTTCCGAGCTCGCTCGTAAGCGCAACGTGAACGATGAGTTCCTGAAGAACTGGATCGACGTCGTCGATTATCAGTAATATCTGAGCGATTTATTTCGCATCGGAGGCACAAGAAAACCCCGCAGCTCATATGGGCTGTGGGGTTTTCCTTTACCCATCGAGTTTATTCACGCAACAAAATAGACTGCTCCGCATCTCTTCCTAAGAGAGATACGGAGCAGTCCCGCAATTACATCTAATAGCAGAAACGTCGATTAACGGCGGGCCGCCTTAACAAGCTCGACAACCTTGGCGACGACCTCGTCAATCGCCACGTCCTCGCGCTCGCCCGTGGCACGGTCCTTGAGCTCAACGGTGCCATTCTTAAGGCCACGCTTGCCAAGCACCACCTGATACGGGAATCCCATAAGGTCGTTATCGGCAAACTTAAAGCCGGGACGCTCGTCGCGGTCGTCGACGACGACCTCGATACCCTCGGCGCACAAGCCCTCGACGATTTGGTCGCAGACGGTTGCGCACTCCTCCTTCTTGGGATCGAGCGGAATCACAGCGACCTCGTACGGGGCAACGGAAACCGGCCAGACGATACCGTGCTCGTCGTTGTGCTGCTCCACGACGGCAGCAAGCGAGCGGGACACGCCCACGCCGTAGCAACCCATGATAAGCGGCTTCTCCTTGCCGTCCTCGTCCATAAAGGTGGCGCCCATGGCCTCGGAATACTTGGTACCCAACTGGAAGACCTGCGAGACCTCGATGCCGCGAGCAGCAGAGAGCGGCTTGCCGCAGTGCGGGCAGGGATCGCCGGCAACGACGGTGACCAGATCTGCCCACTCATCGACGGTAAAGTCGCGCTCGGGGCAGGCACCGGTAAAGTGATAATCGACCTCGTTGGCACCGCAGGCCCACTGCTTGGACTCGCGCAGGCTCTCGTCGCACACCAGACGGATGCCCTCGGGCAAGTTAACCGGTCCGATAAAGCCCTTGTGCAGACCGTAGGTCTGGAGCTCCTCGTCCGTCATCATGCGATAACCCTTGCCAAAGACATGCTCGGCCTTGCAGTCGTTGAGCTCATGATCGCCCGGGACGATGGCCACGACGGGCTTGCCCTCGGCATCGATGAGCGCCAGGGACTTGCGCGTGCCGTTCTCGGGGAACCCAAAGAACTTAGCAACGGCCTCAATGGTGCCCATGCCCGGAGTCTCGACCTTGGTAAGCGTACCGTCGCCGGGGCCCTCGGTCACGACGACCTTGGTGCTTGCGGCCTCATCATCGGCAGCGAAGCCGCAATCGTCGCAGTAGACGAGAGAAGCCTCGCCGGCGTCGGCCAAAGCCATGTACTCGACGGAGGTATCGCCACCGATCTCGCCGGAGTCGGCAACGACGGGCAAGGCCTTGATGTAGCAGCGCTCGCAAATGTTAGCGTAGGCCTGCTTCATCTTGTCATACTCCTCCTGCAAGCTCTCCTGCGTGGCGGAGAAGCTGTAGGCATCCTTCATGATGAACTCGCGACCGCGCATCAGGCCAAAACGGGGACGGAACTCGTCGCGGAACTTATCCTGGATGTGATAGAGATTCACTGGCAGCTGCTTATAGGAGCGCAGCTCGTTGCGCACCAGGGCCGTGACGGTCTCCTCGTGCGTGGGGCCCAGCACGAACTCGCGACCATGACGGTCGTCAAAGCGCACAAGCTCCTTGCCATAGGCATCGATACGGCCGGACTCACGCCACAACTCGGCATCGACCATGATAGGCATCATAAGCTCCTGGGCGCCAGCGGCGTCCATCTCGTCGCGCACGATGTTCTCAATCTTGCGAATCGAGCGCCATGCGAGCGGCAGGTAGGAATACAGACCGGCGGCCTCCTTGCGGATCATGCCGGCACGGAGCAGCAGGCGGTGGCTGGCGAGCTCAGCGTCCGCCGGATCCTCTTTAAGCGTCGGCGCATAGAGCTTAGACATATACATTGCTCGGGTCATTTATTTCTCCTCAATAAGCTTGTCGACCTCTGCCATAAGCGCGTCGACAATTTGGTCCTCAGCTACTTTACCAATGATCTGGCCATGCGAAAAGAGCAAGGCCTGACCACGTCCGCAAGCAACGCCTAGGTCGGCATCAGAAGCCTCACCGGGGCCATTAACGGCACATCCCATGACGGCAATCGAAAGCGGCGCGGAATAGTTCTTAAGCCGCTCGGTGACCTCCTCGGCGATGGGAATGAGGTTAACCTGGCAGCGGGCGCACGTGGGGCACGAGACAATCTCGGGACCACGGCGACGCAGGCCCAGCGACTGTAGAATTCCCCAGGCGACCGGCGGCTCCTCAACCGGATCGGCCGTGAGCGACACACGCATGGTGTCGCCGATGCCTTCGGAAAGCAAGATACCCAAGCCTACAGAGCTCTTGATGGTGCCCTGAAGCTTGGTCCCCGCCTCCGTCACGCCCAGGTGAAGCGGAACGTGGGGAATCTCACGTGACAGGGCTCGATAGGCATCGAGCGTCGTTTGCACGCTATGGGCCTTGGCCGAAAGCACAATGTTCGTAAAGCCGCGATCCTCAAAGTGCTTGACGAAGCGCTCGCTCGACATCACGAGCTTTTCGGGCTGCGTGAGGTCGTCGCGCTCGGCAATATCTTGCTCAAGCGAGCCCGCGTTCACGCCAATGCGAATCGCACAGCCCGAGGCACCCGCAGCATCGATCACCGCGTCAACCTTGGCCCAATCGCCGATATTGCCGGGATTGATGCGCAGCTTGGCGGCACCGGCCTCAACGGCACCAATGGCGAGCTTATGGTTAAAGTGGATATCGGCGACAATCGGCACCGGAGACTCGGCACAGATGGTGCGGAAGCCCTCAAGCGCGGCCTCGGAGGGCACGCTCACGCGCACGATATCGCAGCCAGCCTGCGCCAACGCGCACACTTGCGCAAGCGTTGCCTGGGCATCAGCGGTATCGGTGCAGGTCATAGATTGGACCACCACCGGCACGCCGCCACCGATCTGCACGCCGCCCACATGCACGGGGCGCGTCAGCTCGCGAGGCAAAGGATGGGATAAAGACAATCCAAACACTCCCCTACAGAATAAATCGAAGGATGTCGGAACGAAGCATATAGACAAACAGCAGCGCAAAGAGCGCGATGCCCACATAGCTCACAATCGTCTGGACCTTGAGCGGAAGCTCGCGGCCCGCAATCTTCTGAATGATCTCGATGACTAGCTTGCCGCCATCGAGTGGCGGGATGGGCAGCAGGTTCATAAAGCCAAGCGAGAATGAAATGAGGGCGGCAAACGAAAGGAACGTGGCAGGGCCGGCAGCAGCAGCCTGTGAGGACATAACGCTAATACCCACGATCGAAGAGGACTGATCGAGAATCTCCATCGTATGCTGCGGCTGGAGCAGGCGCATCACGCCCTCCGCTGTCTGCACAACATAGGAGAACGACAGGCGAGCCGACGTGATGGGGTCTAAACGGACCACCTGCGTAGAGGCATACACACCTAGGCGATCGTCCTCTTTGAGCGCAACCGTGGTCGAATGCTGCTTGCCGTCACGCTCGTACTCAATGGCGATATCGTCCTTACCGGCAGCCTTGCCGATGGCATCGTAAACGTCCATCCAGGTAGAGCACGATACTCCGTCGACCGAAAGAATCGCGTCGCCGCCCTCGATTCCCGCCGAGGCGGCAATCGAGCCTTCGTCAACCTTGCCAATCACATTGGTATCCACCGGCACGGTGACACCTGCGATGGAATAGATGCTCATAAGGAGCAAAAAACCCGTCAGGATATTGACGATAATGCCCGCAAGCAGCATAAAGGCACGCTTGACAAAGCCCTGGCCCAAATAGGTGTGCGAGCGCTCTTGCGCAAGGAGCTCGGCCTCGCCGAACGGCAGCTCCCACACATCGCCCTCGGCAGTCGCATGTTCGTGATCGAAACGGCGACCATCAAAGGTGGTATAGCCTGCCGTGTCTCGCGGCAACGTCTGATATTTGGTGGGATAGTAGCTCGGCGAGGGCTTCTCCCCTTCCTCATACCAGGGCGCGATGGAGCCCCAGCCCAGCAAAAGGGCGCATGCCTCGAGCACAACCTCCTCGGAAAGCTCGAGCTCGACAGCAAGGTCGGCCACGGTCACGCGACCATGACGATAGATAGCCGCGAGCACGCGATCGGCGCACGAAACATCGGTCGGATCCATACCGCAGATGGCAGCGTAGCCACCCAGCAGCAGCGGGGTCACGCCAAACTTGGTTCCAATGCGACGCGACGTGTAATGGATGTCAAAGCGGCACGGCAGACCCAAAAAGAACTCGGTCACACGGACGCCGCAGGCACGCGCCGCCAAAAAGTGGCCGCCCTCGTGCAAAAACACGAGGACGGAAAGCACCAGCAGGCCCCAAAAGACCGATGAGAGAACGCTCAGAACAGTATCCATAAAACGAAAAAGCAATCCTTATGGGTTAGGAACGGGTTGCGGCGAGCACCTGCGCAGCCTTTTCACGCGCCCACGCATCGATGTCGCGAAGCTGCTCAAACGAATCGACCGCCTGCATATCGTGGGCGTCCATGCAGGATTCCACAATGCGATCGATATCGGTAAAGCTGCAGCCATCGTGCAGGAAGGCATCGACGGCAACCTCGTTGGCGGCATTGAGCACGCACGGCATGGTGCCGCCCGTCTTGCCGGCACGCTCGGCCAGTGCCAGACAGCGGAAGGTATCCATGTCGGCAGCATCAAACGTGAGCTGCCCCAGCTCGCGGAAATCGATACGAGGCGCCGGGGTATCCCAACGCTCGGGATACGAGAACGCGAACTGGATGGGAATACGCATGTCGGATGCACCGAGATGCGCCATCACGGAGCCGTCGGCGAACTCGACCATAGAGTGAATCTTGGACTGACGCTGCACGACCACGTTAATGAAATCGAGGTCGCAGTTAAACAGATGCATGGCCTCAATGCGCTCCAGGCCCTTGTTCATGAGGGTGGCGGAGTCAATGGTGATCTTGGCACCCATGGCCCACGTGGGATGCGCGAGGGCATCGGCGCGCGTCACGCGATCGAGCTCGTCGCGCGTGCGGCCAAAGAACGGACCGCCCGAGCAGGTGAGCCAAATGCAGTGGGCCTCGCGCGGGTTCTCCCCCAGATAGCACTGGTAGATGGCGGAATGCTCAGAGTCGACCGGAATAAGCTGGCCCGGTTGCGCCAACGGCATAAGCAAGTCGCCACCGACGACGAGGGACTCCTTGTTGGCAAGGGCAAGGCGCTTATTCGAGGTCAAGGCCGCATGGCTCGCCTCGAGACCGGCGGCGCCCACAATAGCGACGAGCACGCAGTCGACATCGTCGCGACGCGCGAGCTCGCAAACCGCCTGCGCGCCAACGCCGAGCTGTGTGCCCTCGGGCAACTCCTGCAGCACGGCGTCATCGCCATGAGCGACATCGGCAACGGCAACCGCCGGAACCGAGAACTCGCGGGCAGCGGCAACGAGCTCCGAGGTGCTGGAATTAACGGACAGCGCCGTCACCTGCAGGCGATCGGCATGCTGGCGGCACACATCGAGCGCCTGGGTGCCGATAGAGCCCGTACAACCCAGGATGGCAACGCGAAGGCGTCCATCGGGGCCATACGTCGTCTGGAAGGACATTACAGCACGCCTCCAATCATCAGCAACAGCTGTGCGGTGATGCAACCGAAGATAAGCGAATCGCTACGATCGAGCATTCCGCCGTGGCCCGGGATAAGGTTGCCGGAATCCTTGACGCCCACACCGCGCTTGATGCGCGACTCGATAAGGTCGCCGATAACGCCCAGAATGGACACGACCACGCCGCACAGCAGCGCATAGGGCAGGCTGAGCTTGTAGAAGTGCGTCGCCCACAGGATGAGCCAAATCAAAACCGAGCCCAAGATGCCGCCGGCAAACCCCTCCCAGCTCTTTTTGGGGGAGATCTTGGGAACCATCTTGTGCTTGCCGATACGGCTGCCCACGATGTAGGCAAACGAATCGGAGACCCAAAGGGACGCGCAAACGCCCACTGAAAGCAGGGCGCCGGCAAAACCGGGCACGGCATCGCGCAGCAACACGATAGCCGACAGCATAAAGCCAGTGTAGATGGGACCCATGAGCGTCACGGCCACATCGGAGATGCGGGTACGCGGCGACCAGACATACCAAATGCCCACAGCGAGCATCAAGGCAAAAAGCAGGGCATTCAGCAACATCGAATCGCCCAACGCCGACAGCGGAAAGAGTACGGCGGCAGCGATACCCATGCGCTCGTTAGCCATCTTGCCATCGAGCCTTGTCATACGGAAAAACTCATAGCAGCACAGACCGCTCATGACAGAAACAAAGATGGCCGTGGGCACGATACCCAAAACCAGGCACAGGATAAAGACAACGGCGTAGACGATACCGGCGGCGGCACGGGTAATAAAGCCCGCCAACCACGAACCGGTGCCGCTCTTCGCTGCAGGCGCTCCCGCAGTGGCAGCCTTTCGCGCAGGCGCCGCGGAAACTGGCGTCTTGGGAGCAGATGCCTTGGGACGATCGGACATGATTAAGCCTCCTCGGTCTTGCTCAGTCCACCAAACCTACGGTCACGGCCCTGATAGGCCAAAATGGCGTCGACAAGGCCCCAACGATCAAAGTCGGGCCAATAGGTATCGGTGACGTAGAATTCGGAATAAGCCACCTGCCACAGCAGATAGTTCGAAAGGCGCAGCTCACCAGAGGTGCGAATCACAAGTTCGGGATCGGGAAGACCGGCGGTATAGAGGTGGGAAGCCACCATGTCGTCATCAATTGCGGCAGGATCGATCTTACCGGCGGCAGCGTCGGATGCGATCTGACGGACAGCGCGGGTAATCTCGGCACGCGCGCCGTAGTTGACGGCAAGCGCCAGCGTCATACCGGTGTGATCGGCGCACTCGGCAAGACCGCGCTCAAAAACGTCGCGAGTCTTCTTGGGCAGCGCGGAAATGTCACCCAAAAAGACTACGCGCACATTTTCGCGCTTCAGAAGCGGCAGCTCGTCGATAAACGTCTTGGCAAACAGGTGCATCAGAACGTTGACTTCGTGCTGCGGTCGATTCCAGTTTTCGGTCGAAAATGCATAGGCCGAAAGCACGTCGACGCCCAGGCGCACGCAGGCGGTAATGATCTCGCGCAGCGAGACGATACCCGCCTTGTGGCCCTCGGTGCGTGCAAGACCGCGCGACGTGGCCCAACGACCGTTGCCGTCCATGATGCACGAGATATGGTGCGGAATGTTATTGAGGTCAAGGTCGGAAAAACCGACGCCCGCAGGGGCGTCGGCAAAGTACTCGACCAGTTTATGCTCGTCGTATTGCACCTTAGATCTCCATGACCTCGGCTTCTTTTTCCTTCAGAAGCTCCTCGACCTTGGCGACATACTCATCGGTGTGCTTCTGGACCTTGGCCTGCTCGCGACGGACATCGTCCTCGGTGAGCTCCTCATCGCGCTCGAGCTTGTTGTTGAAGTCGCGACGGATGTTACGGATAGACACCTTGGCCTGCTCGGCGTACTCGCGGCACTCCTTGACGAGTTCGCGACGGCGCTCCTCAGTGGGGGCCGGGAACGGCAGACGAACGACGGTGCCATCGGAGTTGGGGGTAATGCCCAGATCGGAAGCGCCGATGGCCTTGACGATAGCGTTGATGAGCGCCTTGTCCCACGGCTCGATGAGCAGCATGTGAGCCTCGGGGGTCTTGACGGCGGCAACCTGCGTGACCGGCGTGGGGACACCGTAATAATCGACGGTGATGTCGGACAGAATGTTGGCGTTGGCGCGACCGGTACGGACCTTGGAGAAGTTATGCTTGAGGGACTCGAGCGACTTGTCCATATGGGCGGTGATGTTCTCTGCCATGCTTAATCCTCCTGATAGACGAGCGTGCCGACGGGCTCACCCGCGAGCGCGCGCTTGACGGTGTCCTCGCCATCGATGTTGAGGACCAAAATCGGCATACGGTTATCCTGGCACAGTGCCGTAGCCGTGGAATCCATAACCTGCAGACCGCGGACGAGAACCTCGTGATAGGTAATCTTGTCAAAACGGACGGCATCGGCGCACTTGACGGGATCCTTGTCGTAGATGCCGTCAACCTTGGTGGCTTTAATCAGAATCTCGGCGCCGATCTCGCACGCACGAAGAGCCGCGGCGGTGTCGGTCGTAAAGTACGGATTGCCCGAACCGGCAGCGAAGATGACGACGTTGCCCTTGGACAGATGGTTGATAGCGCGGCGACGAATATAGGGCTCGCAGATCTCGTTCATCTGGATAGCGCTCATCACGCGGCAAGGAACATCGTTGTGCTCGAAGGCATCCTGCAGGGCGAGCGCGTTCATAACGGTTGCCAGCATCCCCATGTAGTCGGCCTGAGCACGCTCCATGCCACCGGCAGCGCCTGCCATGCCGCGGAAAATATTGCCGCCGCCGACAACGACGCCGACCTCATGGTCAACGGCGAGCAGCTCCTTGACCTGCTTGGCAAGATGATCGGTAACCTTGGGGTCGATGCCATATTGGCCGTCGCCCATCAGTGCTTCGCCGGAAAGCTTAAGAAGCACGCGTTTATATCGGATGTCGGACAAAGCGATCCTCCTTTAATTAGACTCTCAATATGATATCAAAGGCTCTGATAAGAGCCATGAAAAAGCAGGCTGTGAGTAAAACCCACAGCCTGCTCATTACCAGCTACAAGAGCTTATTTACTCGCCACGGACCAGACGGTCAAAGGCAACGACGGTAATGGTGTCGCCGAGCTCCTTGGAGACCTGCTCAGCGTACTTCTTGATGGTGAGGGAGCTGTCCTTGATGAACTCCTGCTCGGTGAGCACGGACTGCTTGTAGAACTTCTCCAGACGGCCAACAGCCATCTTCTCCTGGATAGCCTCGGGCTTGCCGGACTCGGCAGCCTGGGCCATGTAGATCTGCTTCTCGTGCTCGACGGTCTCGGCCGGAACCTGATCGCGGGTAGCGCAGATCGGGGCGACGGCGGCAACCTGAAGGGCAACGTCGTGAGCGAAGGTCTTGAAGGACTCAGCCTGAGCGGTCACGGCCTTCTCGAAGGCGAACTCGACGAGGACGCCGATCTTACCACCCATGTGGATGTAAGAAGCGAGCGCGCCGTTCTCGGCCTTGCGGGCAGCGAAGCGGGAGATCTTCATGTTCTCGCCCATGATGTGAATCATCTCGGTGAGCTCGGAGGAAACGGTCTCCTCGCCCATCGGCTTCTCGAGCAGAGCATCGACGTCAGCAGGCTCGGTGGTAGCGACAACCTCAGCGACCTTAGAAGCAAAGCCGGTGAACTTGGCGTTGGAGCCAACGAAGTCGGTCTCGCAGGAGAGCTCGAGCAGAGCGCCGGTCTTGCCATCCTCGGAGACGAACGCGGCGACAGCGCCCTCGTTGGTCTCACGGCCAGCCTTCTTGGCAGCCTTGGCAAGGCCGTTCTTACGCAGAACGTCGACAGCGGCGTCCATGTCGCCGTCAGCCTCGACGAGAGCCTTCTTGCACTCCATCATCGGGGAGTCGGTCATCTCGCGGAGCTGCTTGACCATAGCGGCGGTAATCTGGGCCATTGTGGTTCCTTTCAAAGAGATGAAAAAGAATTAACTAAGACTGATTTACTCGGCCTTGGGCTCAGCGGCCATCTCGGCCTCGGAGACCTGCTCCTTACCGGAGCCAGCGAGGCAGGCGTCAGCCATGAGCTCGCACATAAGGGTGACAGCGGAGATAGCGTCATCGTTGCAGGGGATGCCGTACTCGACCTCGTCGGGATCGGAGTTGGTGTCGATCAGAGCGACGACGGGGATGTTCAGGCGCTGAGCCTCCTTGATGGCGTTCTCCTCGCGCTTAGTGTCGATGACGAAGAGAGCCTGGGGCAGACCCTTCATGTCGCGGGCGCCACCGAGGTTGGTCTGGAGCTTGGTGAGCTCCTTGCCGAGCACAGCCTGCTCCTTCTTGGGGAGCACTGCCATGCGGCCGTCCTCGACCATGGCCTCGAGCTCCTCCATGCGGTTGATGCGGGAGCGGATGGTGACGAAGTTGGTCAGCATACCGCCGAGCCAACGCTGGTTGATGTAGGGCATATTAGCGCGCTCAGCAGCGTTCTTGACGGCCTCCTGAGCCTGCTTCTTGGTGCCGACGAACAGCACGTTGCCGCCCTTGGCGACGTTCTTGACGAAGGTGTAGGCCTGGTCGGCGTCAAGGATGGTCTGCTTAAGGTCGAGGATGTAGATGCCGTTGCGCTCACCGAAGATGAACGGCTTCATCTTGGGGTTCCAGCGACGGGTCTGGTGACCGAAGTGGCAGCCGGCCTCGAGCAGGGTGCGGATATTAATCTTGGTAGCCATGTTAAACCTCCTGTGGTTTGCCTCCGCGCGGGGTCATCCTCCAAAACCAACCCGGACATGTGCTACCAAAGCCCGGGCACCACGGTATGAAGTAGCCGCGCGTGCGTGATAAAAACCTGTTGCCGTGAAGCAACCCGATGAATGATAGCAGGAATGCATCTTCCTGCCAACCCGCAATCAAAACCACACACCTGAGCGCGGCGCGGGACGTCCCAGCCACTATTCGCCGCGGGGATGGGCTTGAGCCACAGCCCGCTTAAGCCGATCGGGTGTGAGATGCGTGTAGATCTGCGTCGTGGACAGGCTCGCATGGCCCAGCAGCTCTTGAACCGAGCGCAGGTCCGCACCGCCCTCGAGCAAGTCGGTCGCAAAGGTATGGCGCATCGCATGCGGGGCGATGTCGGCAGGCATGCCGGCGAGCGTCGCCAGCGTATGAAACCGCCGCCTGAGCATGGCGGCACTCATGCGATTACCGCGCGCCGATATAAGCAGCGGATGCGGCCCGGTAACGGGGTCACGACGCTTTGCCTGAGCGAGCAACTCCGGCCTTCCCTCCTCAATATAGAGACGCGTCGCCTCGAGCGCACGACGATACAGAGGGACGATACGTTCTTTGCTCCCCTTGCCCCACAGGCGCAGCGTGCGTTCGGACCACGCAATGGACTCCACATTGAGTGCTGCGAGCTCAGAGATACGGGCGCCCGAGGCATAGAGCAGCTCGAGCATCGCCGCATCGCGCAGTCCCGCGGGTGTTGAGGTATCAGGCGTCTTGAGCAGCGCCTCCACCTGTTGGGTCGTCAGCACACCGGGTAGATCGCGCGGAAGCTTGGGCGAGGAAATTGCCGAGACCACATCGCCCTCCACGACCCCCTCGGCAGCCATCCATCGATAGAGCGATCGGATAGCCGACAGATGCGCCGCAAGCGTTCGGGGAGCCACCTGCTCACGCGAAAGCTCGGCAAGATAGCGACGAATGGTGCGCACGTCGGCAGCGAAAGCATCGATATCCTCGCGCTCGCACCAGGCAGCAAAGCGCTCCAGCCTCGAGCCATAGGCCGTCACCGTATTGGGAGAAAGCCCCTCGACACGTGCGATATAGGCGATAAACGAGTCGACGGTGTCGTACAGGTCAAAGGCTATGACCGGTCGCCTCCAAACAGATCGGGGCGAGTGGCCAGATAGGCATCAAGGGCCTCGAGCGCACGGTCCGCATAGGCCTGGTAGCGGTCGCGCTTGCTGCGGCGCTTACCATCCTCGAGTGGCGGCACCAGGCCAAAGTTGACATGCATAGGCTGATAGCCCACCGTGGCCGGATCGGTAGCATAGCCCACGAGCGCGCCCAGGGCGCCCACGCGGGGCAACTCGACGCCCGCGGCGCCGATAGCCTCGGCATAGGTGTTGAGCGCCGCGAGCAGACCGGTCGCCACGGCTTCCATGTACCCCTCGGTGCCGGTGATCTGACCGGCCAGGCGCACGCCGGTACCAGGCACGGCAAAAGTGCCATCGAGCACGTGCGGGGCGTCGACAAAGGTATTGCGGTGCATGACACCGTAGCGGAAGAACTCAGCGTTCTCCAGGCCCGGCACCATATGGAAGACGCGCTTCTGCTCGCCAAAGGTCAGGTTGGTCTGGAAGCCCACCAGGTTATAGGCGGTCTTCTCCTTGTTCTCGGCACGCAGCTGAATCGCCGCCCAAGGGCGACGTCCGGTACGCGGGTCGGTGAGGCCGACGGGCTTCATGGCGCCAAAGCGAATGGCGTCCTTGCCGGTGCGCGCAACTTCCTCGGCAGGTTGGCAGGCCTGAAACAGATCGCCGCCCTCAAAGTCTTTGAGCACCACGCGGTCGGCCGTGGTAAGTGCCTCGATAAAGGCCTCGTACTCCTCCTTGTTGAGCGGAGCGTTGAGATAGTCGCCGCTCCCCTGCTCCTCGTAGCGCGACTGCGAAAACAGCACGTCCATATCGAGCGTGGAGGCATCGACGATCGGCGCCGCGGCATCGAAGAACGCAAGGGCGTCGCCACCGACGAGCTTCATGACCTCTTCGCTCAGCGCCGGTGAACACAGCGGGCCCGCGGCAATGACCACGTGGCCCTCGGGAATCTGCGTGACCTCGCCGTGCACGACCTCGATATTGGGACGGGCGGCAACCTCGGCCTCGACAAGCTCGGAAAACTTGACGCGGTCGACCGCCAAGGCGCCACCGGCGGGAACAGCCGCGCGATGGGCGCAATCGAGCAGGACTGAACCCATGCGCTCAAGCTCGGCCTTTAACAAGCCCGCCGCAGAGTCCGGACGGGTCGATTTAAACGAATTGGAACAGACGAGCTCTGCCAGGTGATCGGTATGGTGGGCCGGGGAGCTCACCTGGGGGCGCATCTCGCGCAGCTTTACGGCAAACCCGCGGTCTGCCAGCTGAATCGCGCACTCCGAACCCGCCAGACCGCCACCGATAACCGTCACCTGATCGAACTGCATCTGCAAACACCTTTCTAATTGACACGTTTTCCATTGTGACCGAAGGGCGTCTGGGCGTGAAGGGCAAACTTGGAGGGCGCATACCTTCCATCCATCATGCGCTCGATAAGGCCCTCGAGTTCAAGCGAACCCAAGAGTTTGAGTACGCCGACAGTATCGAGCGAGACGAGCGCCGCGATGTCGTCGACCTTGAGCGGAGAGGCAATGAGCGCATGCATCACGGTCTGCTGTGTTTGATCCAGGTCGGCAATGCCGGGAGCATCGGGGCGCGAGTAGCGCAGAGTGCCGTAGATGCGTGAGATAGCCATCTCGATAGATTCCTCGTCGATGATGCAACAGGCACCGTTCGCAATGAGGTAATTCGTGCCACGCGACTCGGGCGATAGGATCGACCCCGGCACAGCGAGAAGTTCTCGCCCCAAATCCATAGCAGCCTCGGCTGTAGAAAACGTCCCGGAAGGCATACCCGCCTCGGATACAAAGAGGGCTTGCGACAGGGCCGCGATCACGCGATTGCGGCGCGGAAAGGCAAACTTGCGCGGACCCATGCCCCACGGGGAGATCGACACGACCGCGCCACCCGTATCGAGCGTGCGCGTAATAAGCCCCGCGCTCGAGCGCGGATAGACCACGTCGGCGCCCGTCCCCAGCACCACGACGTGTTTGCCGCCAGCGTTGACCGCAGCCCAACCCGAGGCCTGGTCACAACCGACCGCGCCGCCCGAAACTACCGTCACTCCCGCCTCGACCGCCACCTTTGCCGCAAGCTCTGCCACGGCAAGACCATACGGCGAGGCCTTGCGCGCGCCGATGATGGAGACCGCGGGCGTCGAAAGCACCTCGGGGTTGCCGCGCACATAGAGCGTCTGGGGTACATCAGAAAGCTCCAAAACGATCTCGGGATACAACGCATCACCTGGATGCAGCTCGTAGGTCCCCTCGGCCATCATTGGTCCCTCCTTCCCTGGTACATCGCTGCCTCGAGCACGTGGTCCTGCGTCACTTGCTCGCTCTCGGCGACGTCGGCGATTGTACGCGCGATACGCACCAGTCGCACGATGCCGCGACCCGTGAGATGTGTGCGCTTCGACAGGCCGAGCACACACTTCTCTGCCGCATCATCGAGCTCAAAGGTCGAAACGACGCCGTCAATGGACCGTGTCTCGTCATCCTCGGCCTCGGCATCCGCATCGTCCATACGGGATTCGCGCCAAGCGCGAAAAGCGCGACCGCGCACAACGTAGTCACGTAACTCGGCAGACGACATACCCTCCGCACCCTCGATAATCACTTGGGGGTCGGGACGGGTCACATCGATCATCATGTCGATACGGTCGGCCAAAGGACCGCGCAGTTTAGACCGATAGCGCTCGACCATCGCCGCCGAGCAGCGACACGGCACCTCGCGATCACCCAAGAAGCCGCAGGGGCAAGGGTTACTCGCAGCCAGCAGCTGAAAGCGCGACGGGAAGGTAAAGGCCCCGTCGACGCGCACGATCCTCACATAGCCGCGTTCGATGGGCTGACGCAGCGTCTGCAGCACACCCGTGGGAAACTCGGCAAGCTCGTCCAAAAAGAGCACGCCGCCATGAGCAAGGCTGATCTCACCCGGGTGCACCGGGCGCCCGCCGCCGATAAGGCCTGCGGTCGAAATACTGTGGTGGGGACTGCGGAAGGGCCGGTGCCCCGCCAACAAGCCATCGATGTTCTCACCCAAGACCGAATGGATGCACAGCGCCTCCTGTTGATCCTCAACGGAAAGCTCGGGCAGGATGCCGGTCATACGACGGGCGAGCATCGTCTTGCCCGATCCCGGGGACCCAATCATAAGCAAACCGAGCTCGCCGGCGGCCGCAAGCGCCATGCCGCGCTTGGCGACTTCCTGCCCCAGCACATCGGCATAGTCGAGTTCGGGCTCAAAGGTCGCCTCAACACCCTCGGAATCCAGATAATGACGCACGGCATCGCCCATGCCGCGAGCAAGCTGAGACAGATGATCGATAAAGCCGCAATCAACGCCCGCAAGCGGCACATGCTGATCGGACCTGCCGGCGATAAAGGACAGCCCCATGTCGCGAGCCAGCAGCTGAAACGCCACCTCGCCCTTGACGGGAAGCACCGTACCGTCCAAGCCGAGCTCGCCGGCGATAAGGCAGCGATCGAGGTTGTCACGGGGAATCTGCCCATCGGCCGCCAGAACCGCGATGGCGATGGGCAGATCAAAGCCGCTACCGGTCTTGCGAATATCGCCGGGCGCCAGATTGACCGTAATGCCCGAGCGTGGGATCTCGAACCCGGCGGAGCGCATCGCGCAGCGAATACGACCGCGTGACTCCATCACCTCCATACTCGGAATGCCGAGCATTTGGATGCCCGGAACGCCACCGGCAAGCGAGACCTCGACCGTGACGTGAATCGCCTCGACGCCGCGGATGCAGGCCGCGTGAACGGCAAACGTCTCGAACGCCATCACGACACCTGCCAATCGAACGCGTTGTACTGATGCTCGATCTCGGCGATATGCCCGCCACGAATGGTGACACCCACGGCATCGAAGCGAATCGCCTTGAGCGGATAATGCTCCATGAGATAGCAACTTGCGATGCGGCGGTAGCGGCGTTGCTTTTGAGCGTCCACGGCCTCCTCGGGAAAGACCCGCGTGCTGCAATCCAGTGCAACGCGTCTGGTCTTGACCTCGGCCATCACCACGACATCGTCGAGCTCATCGAGCAGCACCAGATCGGCCTCGCCCTCGGTGCAACGATAACCCTGCTCCAGCAAGGTGTAGCCGCGCTCGTTAAAGTAGTCGATGGTGATCAGCTCGCCCAGCATGCCCAGTTCGCGGGGACTGAGTCCCTTGATAAACTCGGGCGTCATCGCCCCGCAGTCGAGCTCGCCGTTTTCCCAACGCTCCTTGAGCTGCTGCGTCTTGCTCTTTTTGCTTGCGGCACTCATGGGGTCTCCTTTCCCGCACGCTGCATTGCCCCGATGATGAGGGCACCTTTCATGCGGGTAAGTACCGGAAGCAAACCAAAAGCTGACCAAATGCCGTCAAAAAACGGGCCGTACGCAGCAATGATGTTGCATACGGCCCGCTACCAGCAGGTTTATAAAACCCCTGAGGTCCCTGTCTCCACAATTGACCTAGAAAAGGCGCTCAGTCTGCAGAAAGTTTCCGCAAAAGCTCACGCGGTGCAGTGAACAAAGTCCATGTTTGCGAATGGCCTCGATGTGCTCGGGGCTTGCGTAGCCTTTCGATTCGGCCAAATGGTACTCGGGATACTCGGCGTCGTACTCGACCATCATCTCGTCACGCGTGACCTTGGCCATGATGGACGCCGCGGCGATACAGGCGATCTTGGCATCGCCCTTCACCACGTCGCGCTCGTTGGGAACGGCGCCCAAGGGGTTACCGTCCATAAGCACGCAATCGGGCTCGAGCCCCGTATCGGCCACGGCGCCCGCGACAGCGGCTCGAATGGCGCGGGCCATGCCCATCTCATCGATATCCTTAGGCGCGATATGGCAAAAACCAATTGCCGTCGCCACCTCGGCAATCTTCACTGAGAGCAACTCGCGGCGCGCCGGCGTGAGCTTTTTGGAATCGTTGATGCCCCAGACGCGCGGCTCCATAGGAAGGCAGACGGCGCATACCGTCAAAGGACCGGCCACCGATCCGCGACCCACCTCGTCGACACCAACGACTACCCCATCGCCGCCAAGCTCATGCATAAGCTCGTACATGTCATTGACGCGCTCGCGCTCGGCAAGTTCCTTGGCATGGCGCTTAAGAGCACGCTCGCAAGCCTTGATCACCTGCTGGCGCGGGTCCTCGCGATAATGCTCCACGAGGGCGGGGATCTCCTCAAACGTAGCGCTCGCCAACTCACCGGCAACCTGCGATGCCGAAACCGAGCTCGTCATATTGGCCATACCAGGCCCTCCTTGCATGCAAATCAGATAAAAAGAAGGGCCACCCGAAGGTGACCCTTGTGTCCAAACGAGTGGACAGACGCTGCGATCTTCTTAGCGCTTCTCGGGGATGCGAGCAGCCTTGCCCACCTTGTCGCGGAGGTAGTACAGCTTGGCGCGACGGACGCGACCATGACGAACGACCTCGAGCTTGGCGATCTTGGGGCTGTGAAGCGGGAAGGTACGCTCAACACCGACACCGAAGGACATCTTGCGGACGGTGAAGGTCTCGCGGGCACCGGCGCCGGCCATGCGGATGACGTCGCCCTGGAAGACCTGGATGCGCTCGCGGTCGCCTTCCTTAATGCGGTAGTGAACCTTGACGTTGTCGGCGACGCGAACCTGAGGAATGTCCTCGCGGATCTGCTGACGCTCGATTGCGCGGATGTAATCCATGTGCAATTCCTTACTCTTCTAGAGGTGCCGTACCACCTTGGCCGGCACGTAGTTGAACAAACGTATTCGAGTATACACGCGCGGGTTTGCACTGCAAGAACAATTTTTTACGCAGACAAAAAGACAAAAACCCGCACATGATAACCGCCCGCCTCAAGAATGAGACGGGCGGTATGAAGGGGCGCTACGCTAGGCGTCGATGCGCAGGGGGCTAGGCGTTGCGCTTGGCCTCGAGCTTGGCCTGAGCGGCAGCCAGGCGCGCGAGGGGCACGCGATAGGGCGAGCAGGACACGTAGTCCACGTCGGCCACGTTAAACAGGCCCTTGATGGACTTGGGGTCGCCGCCATGCTCGCCGCACACGCCAAAGTGCATGTCGGGATTGGTGGCGCGGCCCTTCTCGACGGCCAAGCGCACGAGCTCCAGCACCGCCGTGTCGATGGTCTCGAAGGGATTGTCCTTCAGGATCTTCTTGTGCATGTACAGCGGGATGTACTTGGCCTCGGCATCGTCACGAGAGAAGCCGAAGGTCGTCTGCGTGAGGTCGTTGGTGCCAAAGCAGAAGAAGTCGGCATGATGGGCGATCTCGTCGGCGACCATACAGGCGCGCGGCAGCTCGAGCATCGTGCCCACGGGAATGTTGAGCTCGACGCCCTCTTCGGCGGAAACCTCGGCGATTACGCGCTCAATGACCTCGCGGGTCTGGACATGCTCTGCCGTGATGGAAACGAGCGGAACCATGATCTCGGGGCGTGGGTCGACGCCCTCCTTGATAAGGCGGGCAGCAGCCGTGGCAACGGCGCGAACCTGCATGAGAGGCAGATCGCTAAAGACGACGGACAGGCGCACACCACGCAGGCCCAGCATGGGGTTGGACTCGACCATGCTGTCAATGCGACGCAGGCGGGCGCGCAGGGCAGTGAGCTCCTCCTCAGGAGCGCCGGCGGCCTCCTTCTTGGTGATGGCGACCTCGAGCTCGCGAGGATTATCCAGGAACTCATGAAGCGGCGGATCGAGCAGGCGGACGACCACATCGCGACCGGACATGGTCTTGAACATCGCCAGGAAGTCCTCGGTCTGAACCTTGAGCAGGTCGGCCAGGGCCTGCTGCTTCACGGCCTCATCGTCAGACAGGATAAAGCTCTGGATGATGTTCTTGCGATCGCCCAGGAACATGTGCTCGGTGCGGCACAGACCGATGGCCTCGGCGCCAAACTCAAGAGCGAGCTCGGCATCCTCGGGGTTGTCGGCGTTGACGCGCACGTGGTTGGCGTGACCGTCGGTCTCGTCCAAACGGATCTCATCGGCCCAGGACAGGATGGTGTCCAGGTCGCCGGTGAGCTCGGCCGAAACCAGGTCGACGGCGCCGTCGACGACGATGCCCTGGGTACCGTCGATGGAGATGACATCACCCTCGCGCAGCACGCGGTCGCTGCCCTCGATGTGCACGACCTTCTCGGCAGCGTCGATATGGAAGCGCTCGACACCGCAGACGCAGGGCGTACCCATGCCGCGGGCGATAACGGCGGCATGGCTCGTCTTGCCGCCATGGCTGGTCAGGATGCCCTCGGCGGCGACCATGCCCTTCAGGTCGTCGGGGTTGGTCTCCCAGCGGACCAGAATGACCTTGTGGCCCTCGTTGGCGCGCGCGACGGCGTCATCACTCGAGAACACGACCTCGCCCACGGCGGCACCAGGGCTGGCGTTAAGGCCGCTGGCCAGGGCCTCGTACTTCTTGGAGGCGTCGAACTGCGGGTGCAGGAGCTGGTCGAGCTGCGCGGGATCGATGCGGCTCACAGCCTCCTCGCGGGTGATCAGGCCCTCCTCGACCATCTCGATAGCAATGCGCAGGGCGGCAGTGGCGGTGCGCTTGCCCACGCGGGTCTGGAGCATCCAGAGCTTGCCCTGCTCGATGGTGAACTCGATATCGCACATATCGCGGTAATGATCCTCGAGCGTCAGGAACACGCGCTCGAGCTCCTCGCCTGCGGACTCGAGGCCCGAGGTGGTCTTGAGGTCGGCGATGGGCTCGGTGTTTCGGATGCCGGCGACGACGTCCTCGCCCTGGGCATTCACCAAAAAGTCGCCATAGAACTCCTTGGTGCCGTCGGCCGGGTTGCGCGTAAAGGCGACGCCGGTCGCAGAGGTCTCGCCCTTGTTGCCAAAGGCCATGGCCTGGACGTTGACGGCGGTGCCGAGCTCGTCGGAAATGCCGTGCTGCTTGCGGTAGATGCAGGCGCGCTCGTTCATCCAGCTGCCAAAGACGGCCTGGATGGCAAGGCGCAGCTGGAGCTCCGGATCGTGCGGGAAAACGGGCTTACCGTCGGCGACCTCGAGCTCGGGATACAGGGTCGCCTCGACGTTCTCGGAGAAGATGCCCTTAAAGGTCTCGACGAGCTCCTGCAGGTCCTCGGCCGAAAGATCGGAATCGACGCGAACGCCGGCGACCAGGCGGGCCTGGGTCAGGGCATTCTCGAACAAGTCGGCATCGACACCCATGACGACGTTGGAGAACATCTGGATAAAGCGACGATAGCTGTCCCAGGCAAAACGCGGGTTCTGTGTCTGGGCGATAAGGCCCTGGACGGAATCGTCGTTGAGGCCCAGGTTGAGAACCGTGTCCATCATGCCGGGCATGGAGAACGGAGCGCCCGAGCGGACCGACACGAGCAGCGGATCGGAGGCATCGCCGAGCTTCTTGCCGCAGCGGGCCTCGAGGTCGACCTCGGCGGCAACGATCTCGTCGAGCGCGCCCTCCGGCCATACGTTGCCGGCGCCGGAGTACTCAACGCAAGTCTGGCAGGTAATGGTAAAGCCACCGGGAACCGGCAGGCCGATGCGGCTCATCTCGGCAAGGTTCGCGCCTTTGCCGCCAAGCACAAAGTTCATGGACTTGTCGCCCTCGGTGACACAAATGCCCTGGGCATCGGTTCCAAAACGGTAAACCCTCTTGCAATCGCTCACGATACTTCCCCTTCCATGCGCTCTCGCGCACGACCGTGGTAACGAATCGACCCGCCGGATGCGGGCCGTGAGGGAACTATACGGCGGGATATGAACGGGCTTGAGCAGAGGATACGCGGTTTGGTAAACGTGCTAAAACAGGCGGTAAACGGTAGGTAAAGGTGGTTACCTTATGAAGATACCACTACAAGGAAAGTGCAGGTCGGATGCGATGTTTTTGCTAAATCGCTTTACCATTTATCAGCATTATTTCCAAGTATTCTCTTTGGTTAGCTAAAAGAGCCCCGTCCCAAATTAGCTACCCAAACAACCTTGTCCCAAGTGAGCTACTTTTGTTGAGCGCGGCGGACGGCACGGCGGGCTCTTGCCTCTTGAATCTCTTCGAGGTGAGCAATGATCTCGGCAGCGCTTTCCTCGATGGCTTTGCCGTCGGTACGCACAACAAAGCAGCCTAAGCGCTTCATGAGGGCACGAGCTTCCTCAAGCTCGCCGCGCACGCTCTCGGGCTCGGCATAGGAGCCGGCAACGGCACGAGCGTAGTCATCGCCCAAGCGGCTATCGCGAATTTCGGAAATCACATCGACGGTCGAAATCAGGCCGAACAGGCGCATCGGGTCGACCTCGTAAATCGACTTGGGCGGCTCCATGCCGTGCGCCAGAGGGACGTTGGCAACCTTGTAACCCTGATAGGCTAAATACATCGACAGCGGCGTCTTGGATGTACGCGACACACCCAGCAGCACGATATCGGCACTCGACAGATCGTCGCAACCACGCCCGTCATCGTGCTCAACAAAATACTCCATGGCCTCGATGCGATGGAAGTAACGGTCATCGGTCTTGTGAATCACGCCCGCAACGCCCTTGGGCGGCACGCCAATGAGCGACGACAGCACGGCGAGCGTCGGGCCGATCAGGTCGACTGAACGAATATGCAGCATGCCCAGGTAATCGAGCACGCGGGCGCGAAGCGTCGGATCGACAATGGTATGGAACACGGCAATATCGCGATGGTCGGCATCGACGCGCGGGCCCACAAACGACTTGACCTGCTCTACCGAGGTCACCTTGGACAGGCGCAAGAGACGAAAAGCCCCTTCATCAAATTGCCCGGACGCCGCAAGCACCACCTCACAAGCGGTATCGCCGAGCGAGTCGGAGATAACGATAACGTTGGGACGAGCGGTGACCGGGCAATCCATGCGGGGCTCCTTTTGCGCTTACGCGCAGGCTAGCTTACTTTTTGCGGGCAAGCTCACCGATGTTGGCGATGCCGGAGAAAACGGCCTCGAAGCGGTTGAGCAGCTTAAGGCGATTATCGCGAAGCTGCTCGTCCTTGTCCATGACCATGACCTCGTCGAAGAAGCGGTCGATGGGGGCACGCAGGGCGGCGAGGGCAGCAAATGCGGCCGGGTAATCCTCGACAGCGAGAGCAGCATCGACGGCGGTCCGAGCGGCCTCGGAGGCGTCGGCAAGCGCGAGCTCAACCTCGCCCATCAGGGCGCGGTCGTACTCCGCACCCAGCTCGGGCTTGGAGATGTGCGCGGCGCGGGCATAGGCGGTCGCCAGGTTATCGAACGTCTCAGCGTCGTTCTTGCGGGCCTCGTCGAGGGCGGCGCAGCGGGCGAAGAAGACGGACGGAGCAATGATGTGCACCGCGGAGACGGCGGCAACGGTATCGGCCGGGATCTTCTCGTCGCGGGCCATGCTCACCAGGCGGCCATGGAAGAAGTCGCGAACCTGCTGGGCGACCTCGGCGGCGTCGAACTCAATGCCCTGCTCACTGTAGAGCTCAAGGGCGAAGTCGATGAGCGACGTGGGATCGATCGGCAGACGGTCGCGCAGGATGTTGATGATGCCGATAGCGGCACGACGCAGCGCGTAGGGGTCGGAGGAGCCGGTCGGGGGCTCGCCGATGGCAAAGATACCGGCGATGGTATCGAGCTTGTCGGCGCAGGCCACGATGCAGCCAGCGGTGCCCTCGGGCAGCTCGTCACCGGCAAAGCGGGGACGATAGTGATCGCGAATGGCATGAGCGACCTCGTCGTTCTCCCCCATCGCGGTCGCGTAGTAACCGCCCATCACGCCCTGCTGGCTCGTGAACTCGATGACGGCGTTGGACACCAGGTCGGCCTTGCACAGGTGCGCGGCGCGAGCGGCATCGGCAGCCAGATGGGCGCCCAGATGGGCCTCGCGGGCAATAGCGAGCGCGAGCTGCTCAATACGCTCGGACTTGGCGAGCACGCTACCGAGCTTCTCCTGGAAGGCGACCTTGGCCAGGCGCTCACGGAACTCGTCGAGGGAGATCTTCAGGTCCTCCTCGTAGAAGAACTTAGCGTCGTCCAGACGGGCGCGCACGACGCGCTCGTTGCCGTCGATCACGCGCTCGGCGTTCTCGGGCTTGCTGTTGGAGACGACCACGAACTCACGCGTCAGCTTGCCCTCGCCGTCATAGATCGGGAAGTAGCGCTGGTTGGTGAGCATGGACTCGCAGATAATCTCGTGCGGGACCTTGAGGAACTCCTCGTCGAAAGTACCGACGAACACCGTCGGCCACTCGCAGAGGTTAATGACCTCCTCAAAGACCTTCTTGGGCGTATCGACATGGCAGCCGGGGCGAGCGGCCTCGACCTCGGAGATACCGGCAAGGATGGCCTCGCGACGGCGCTCGGCAGAAAGCACGCCGGCGTCCTCGAGTACCTGCTCGTAGGCGGCGGGGCTGGCGACAACGTGGTCACCGGGGCCGAGCACGCGATGGCCGCGCGTGGTGTTGCCGCTCGTCACGTCGGCAAACGACACGGGCACAACATCCTCGCCCAGAAGGCAGCAAATCCAGCGGACCGGACGCACGAACGTCGCGTGCTCGTGGCCCCAGCGCTGGGAGCGGTAGTTGGGCCACTGCAGGCCGGCAATGGTCTTCTCGCACAGGGCCGTCAGGATCGGGGTTGCCGGTGCGGAGGGAATGTTCTTCTCGGCAAAGACATACTCGCGACCGTCGGTATCCTCACGACGGACCAGGTCCTCGGCAGCCACACCGCACTTGCGGGCGAAGCCCTGGGCGGCCTTGGTGGCGTTACCGTCAGCGTCGAAGGCGATGTTTGCCGCGGGGCCACGCTTGACCTCGTGAACCTCATCGGTCGCGGTGGCAACGTCGGCAACGAGCGCAGCCAGGCGACGCGGGCTCGAGATCACGCGGACCTCGCCGTGGGCCAGACCGGCCTCGTCGAGACCCTTGGCGATCATGGTACCAAGCTGCTTGACGGCATTGTTCAGCGGTGCAGAGGGCATTTCCTCCGTACCGATCTCAAACAGGAAATCCTTAGCGTCTGCCATGGCTTACGCCACCTCGCCTTCCTGGTCGGCATTCTCGTTGACTCCGGCGACCTCGGCCATGTAGGCCTCGCAGCACGCCTTGGCGACGGCGCGGACGCGCAGGATGTAGTTGGCACGCTCGACCGCGGACAGGGCACCGCGGGCATCGAGCAGGTTGAAGGCGTGGCTGCACTTCATGACACAGTCGTACGCCGGCAACGGCAGCTTGCGCTCCAGGCAGGAATGGCACTCGGCCTCGTAGTCGTCAAACTTCTGACGCATCATCTCGACGTTGGCGACCTCAAAGTTATAGGCACTGAACTCGCGCTCGTTCTCGAGGAACACGTCGCCGTAGGTCATGGGCGTGCCGTCGGGCAGATAGCTCCACACCAGATCGTAGACCGAGTTGACGCCCTGAGCGTACATGGCGATACGCTCCAGGCCATAGGTGATCTCGACGGGCACGGGGTCGACCTCGATACCGCCCACCTGCTGGAAGTACGTGAACTGCGTGACCTCCATGCCGTTGAGCCAGACCTCCCAGCCAAGGCCCCAGGCGCCCAGCGTCGGGCTCTCCCAGTCGTCCTCGACAAAACGGACGTCATGGTCGTTGGGGTCCAGGCCAATGGCAGCAAGAGACCCCAGGTAAAGCTCCTGAGCATTAACCGGAGAGGGCTTAATGAGCACCTGGAACTGATAGTAGTGCTGCATGCGGTTAGGGTTCTCGCCGTAGCGGCCGTCGGCGGGACGGCGGCAGGGCTGCGCATAGCAGGTGCGCCATTCGGCGGGACCGAGCGAGCGCAGCGTGGTCGCGGTATGGAAGGTACCGGCACCGACCTCGGAGTCATAGGGCTGCATAATGACGCAGCCCTGCTCGCCCCAGTACTGCTGGAGGCGCAGGATGATGTCTTGGAAGGAAAGCGATGAAGCGTTCATGCCTCTAATATCCCCTCGTCGAAACGATTACACGGTTAGGTACTGTACTATAGCGGTTTTTAGTCGATAGCGCCGATGCGGTTGAGCGGCCAGTAGCGCACAAGCGCCACAGCGATCAAATCAGAGCGATCGACGGGACCAAAGTAGCGCGAGTCGGCAGACTTTTCGCGGTTGTCGCCCATCACCCACACGCACCCGTCGGGAACGGTGTAGGGATAACTCACCTGGGCGCCAGGCGCTTGGACCGAAAGCGGCCAGCTCATGCCCGTCGTATAGTCCTCATCGAGCGCCTGGCCGTCAACGACCACCTTGCCGTCCTGCAGGTCGACCGTCTGGCCGGCCGTGGCAATAACACGCTTGACAAGAACATCATGCTCGGAAGTGACATCGGGGTTGTGGAACACCACGATATCGCCCTGTTTGACGGGCTGACCGAGCTCGAGGCTCACCTTTTGTGCCAGGATCTGGTCGCCAATCTCGATCGTGTCCTCCATGGAGCCGGTGGGTACCACAAAGGGCTCGACCACAAAGGTGCGGATCAGGAAGGTGGCCACGAGCGCGATCGCGATGACCGCGACCCACTCAAAAGCGCCCCTCAACGCGGAATGCTGCGATGGAACCATTCTCACTCCTCGCTCTGCGAATACGAAGCGTCCAGAATCTCCTGCGCGTATGCGCGCTCCTGGGGCGTAAGGCGCGCCGTCTCGATCAGGTCGGGACGCCAGCGGCAGGTGCGCTCGATGGCATTCTTACGGCGCCAGGCGTCAACCTTGGCATGGTCACCGCTCACGAGCACCGGCGGCACGCCCTCGCCGTTGAATTCAGCAGGGCGAGTGTACTGCGCATACTCGAGCAGGCCTCCGTCCTCGGCGGTCGAGAACGACTCGTCGACGTTGCTCATCTCGTCACCAAGGGCGCCGGGAATCAGGCGTACGACGGCATCGGCAACGACCATAGCGGGAAGCTCGCCGCCCGTGAGCACGTAATCGCCGATCGACAGGCGCTCGTCGGCATACGCATAGGCACGCTCGTCGACACCCTCGTAACGGCTGCACACAAACAGCAGGCGCTCGCTTTTGAGCAGGCGCTCGGCCACATGCTGCGTAAAGGGCTCGCCACAGGGCGTAAAGAACACCACGGTGGGCTTGGGACCCTCGGAGCTAATAGCCTCGATGGCCTCGGCAATAGGCTCGACCTTCATGAGCATGCCCTGCCCGCCGCCGTACGGCTCGTCATCGACGGTACGATGGCGGTCGTGCGTCCAGTCGCGCAGGTTATACGCCTTAAAATCAAAAAGGCCGGCCTTGCGGGCGCGGCCCAAAATCGATGTGGACATGACAGGCTCAAACATCTCGGGAAAGACCGAAAGGGTCTCAATCAGCATGTTGTCCTCCCTACTTGTCCATATCGATCAGGCCGTCCATAACGTGGACGGAAATTGTTCCTGTGTCGGGAAGATCGAGCACAACCTGCTCGATCACGGGAATCAGCACCTCGCCGTACCGATCACCCTCGACAACCCAAACATCGTTAGCGGGCGTCGACATGATCTCGACGATCGTGCCGAGCGAACCGAAGCGCTCGTCGACCACCTCGCGACCCATCAGGTCGGTATAGGCGGCGTCGAGCGAATCGAGCTCAAAGTCGTCACGATTTGCCAGCACATAGCATCCCGTGATGCCCTCGGCGGCCGTCAAGTCGTCAATGCCCTCAAACGAGACCAGATCGCCATCGCCCGTATCGGTGACGGACACGACCGTGCAAAAGCGGTCGCGCTTGAGCGCCGGCGGCGTCAGGGCGACGCGCATACCCGGCTCTAATACAGAAGGAAGCCCCCGCAGCGGCTGCGCGAGGACCTCCCCCTTCCTTCCGTGCGGCTTGACCACACGGGCGATGTTTTTGTACTGGGACCTCAAGGTCCTAGCCCAGAACCTCTACCTCGACTGCAGTGTCGAGGCGAGCGGCCAGTGCACGGGCGAGCGTGCGAATGGCCTTGATGGTACGGCCACGACGGCCGATGACCTTAGCGACGTCATCCTCGGCGACAGAAACCTCGATCGTAGAGGTGTCGTCACCATCGATGACCTCAAGGCTCACGGAATCCGGGTCGTCGACGATCTGAACAACGAGATATTCGACGAGATCGGCGATGCGATCTGAGAGCATTGCCTCACCCTCGAGCTGTGCAGCGTCAACCTCAGGCACGATTTACTCCTCGGCGCCCTCAGCGGCCTCAGCGGCAGCCTTAGCGGCCTCGGCCTCTTTGGCGAGCTGCTTCTTGGACTTCTTGACGACGGTCTCGGTCTTCTCGCCCTCGTTGGCGGCCTTGACCAGAGCGGCGACGGCGTCGGTGAGCTGAGCGCCTTTGGACTGCCAGTCGGCGATCTTCTCGAGGTCGAGGTTGATGGTCTTGGGGGCGGTCATCGGGTTGTAGCGGCCAACCTCCTCGATGATACGACCGTCACGCGGGGCGCGGGAATCGGCGACGACGACACGGTAGTACGGACGCTTCTTAGCGCCGTGACGAGCAAGGCGAATCTTGACTGCCAAAGGAAACTCCTCCAACCAAGCAGCTTTAGGCTGCAACTACAAACAAACAGTTGAACATAATACGCCATCGACGCGGGCAGGTGAAGTCCGTGAGACCAACTTCTTCGGTGTAGTCGAGGGCAAATCCATATCTTAGACAAGAATTCGGGATTTGCAAGCACATACACGCACCCCACATGAGCTGCGCGGTATACTCATGACATGGAAAGACGCGAACATACATACGGTTATGAGGATGCCATGGGCGTCACGCCGCCTCCCTGGACGGGTCCGGCGGTGGGCCTGATGGACCTCGATGCGTTTTTTGCGAGCGTGGAAATGCTCGATCATCCCGAATGGCGCGGAAAGCCACTCATCGTGGGTGGCGATGCCGATTCGCGTGGCGTCGTGTCCACGTGTTCGTATGAGGCACGTCGCTTTGGCGTGCACTCCGCTATGCCCTCGGCCGAGGCGCGGCGCCTCTGTCCGCAAGCCATTTGGACGCATGGGCATTTTGATCGCTATCGTGAGGTCAGCGCGCAGGTCATGGCGATTCTCGCCGAGGAGACGCCGCGCGTGGAGCGCGTATCCATCGACGAAGCCTTTATCGATATCACACCGGGCCGCTTTGCGCCCGAAGACCCGCTGCTGGTTGCGCGGCGCATAAGCGACCGCGTGGCAGCGCTGGGAGTGACCTGCTCCATTGGCGTGGGCTGCAACAAGACGGTCGCAAAGATCGCAAGCGAGCGGGATAAGCCGTTTGGGCTGACCATCGTGCGCCCCGGAACCGAGCAGCGCTTTTTGGCCGCGCTGCCGGTATCTGCCATGAGCGGCATCGGGCGCTCGGCCGAGGAGCGACTGCGCCGCATGCGCATCTACACGCTCGGCGAGCTGTCACGTGCACCGGAATCAACCTTGGCCTCTATTTTTGGTGTCAACGGCGAACGCATGCGCCAGCGTGCGCTGGGACTCGAGGTTTCCGAAGTCACGAGTCTGGACGAGGAACGCGAGGTTAAATCGGTGAGCAATGAGCGCACCTTTGCGAAAGATTTGACTGAGCGTGGGGACATCGAAGCGGCGATTGCGTTGTTGGGAGAGTCAGTGGGACGCCGCCTGCGCCGTCAGGGACTAACGGGCGCCACGGTGACGCTCAAGCTCAAGTATTCGTATGGAAGCGGGCGAACGGCGCAGCGGCGGCTTCCCCACCCCACCGACGACGAGAATATCTTTGTTGCCGTGGCGCTCGAGCTGCTCGACAATATCTGGCAAGAAGGCATGCACGTGCGTCTGGCAGGTATCGGCATGAGCGACTTCAACCACCAAGGCGGTATCCAAACCGACCTGTTCTGCGAAGTCGATGACCGCGGGGCCCAATCCAGCGACCGACGCGACCTCTCCGTCGCAATTGACGCCGTCCGCGACAAGTTCGGCGACACCGCCCTATCCTTCGGCCGCCAATCCCGCTTCAACGATTAACCGCCTTTGGGCAAAAAGAAAGCCGGGCAGGTGCGGAAAACCGCAACTGCCCGGCGATATGCGTGAGGGTAGCTAAAACCCCCGTCTCAAATGAGCTACTAGAGGAGATTGAGGGGGAGCTGGGGAGCGTCTCCCCAGAGTTTCTCGAGGCGGTAGAAGTCGCGGGCTTCGGGAGTGAAGACGTGGACGACAACCGAACCGTAGTCCATGAGCATCCAGGTCTTCTGCTCACGGCCCTCGATGGAGAACGGATGCTCGCCGCAAGCCTCGGCGACCTTCTCCTCGATCTCGTCAACGATCGAATCAACCTGACGGTTGTTGGTGCCGGTAGCGATGACAAAGTAGTCGCACACATCGGAAAGCTCAGTCAGGTCGAGCACTTGAACGTCCTCGCCTTTCTTGTCGTAGGCGGCCTGCGCGGCGGCGCGGGCGACATCCTCGGCGGCGACACCGCTCGCGGACAGCGAGGCGACAGTGCGGTCGGACGTGGCAACGAAACTCTTGTGCTCCACACCTTCAAGAATCTGCTCGTCGGTCATGGTCTCGTCGGCCATGGAATACCTCTTTCTAGATAGCCCGAGCTAGCGCAGCTGGGCGTAATGGTTGTAAATCGTAATAGCCGTGGGATAAAGATAGCGCCCGGACTGGATCACATAGACCAGACCCTGCGCAAAACAGGAGAAGAACAACTCGTCAAGCGTCGACTCCCCCACCATCTTGCGCAGCGCGTGGGCATAATCACCATGGCGGTTGGGTTCGATGGCATCGGCCACAAAGACCACCATATCGAGCGGCGTCATGTCGCAGGCACCCACGGTGTGACGGTCGACAGCCTGGAAAACAGCCGGCGACAGCTCGGGGAAAAGCTGCGGAAGCTCATAGGCGGCAACAGGGCCATGCAAAAGCGGCGTCGCGGCGGAAGGAGAGCCGGCAACCTTGATGCCATAGTGAAGCGCGCGGGCCACGAGCTCGTCATCGGAAAGAACCTTGTCCCAATCGTGAATTAAGCCGGCGGCAGCCGCATCAAAGCGGTCAACGCCGTAGACCTCGGCCAGATGAAGTGCGGTCTCGGCAACACCCAGCGAATGCACATAGCGCTTGCGCTTATCTTTCATGCGAACATCGAGCAGCTCTTGAATGCGCTTGAGCAGCGCGCGCTCATCGCCCTCAAACTGATCCTCTACCGACAACGTAGCCCCCATCACTCAAAATCTTCTTGTCCCAAATCGGCATATAGCCTGCGCTTGCGAATGTAGCCGAGCACAGACTCGCTCGTAAGATAGCGCACGCTCATGCCGCGGGCAACTCGCTTACGAATGTTCGTCGAGCTGATCGCCAGCGCCGGAATCTGAATATAGCGCACATCGAACGGCAGCCCCGACTCTTTGATTCGGGCACGCGCCGTATCGATATCAAAACCCGGTCGCGTCGCCGCAATAAAGGTAGCAAGCTCAGCGATTCGCTCGGCATCATGCCAGGTCACAATATCGATAATCGCGTCGGCGCCCGTAATAAAGTAGAGCTTTACCTGCGGCGGGTAAAAGTCGCGAAGGGCATGAAGCGTATCGGCCGTATAGGTTATGCCCGGACGGTCAATCTCGAACCGGCTCGCCAAAAAGGCCGGGTTCGCGGCGGTGGCGAGGACCGTCATGGCATAACGGTCCTCGGCAGGCGTCACCGGCTTGTCGAGTTTAAAGGCGGGAGAGCCCGCCGGCATAAAGAGCACAGCGTCCAAGTCGAGCGACTCGCGCGCCTGCTCGGCAGTCACCAGGTGCCCGTAATGAATCGGGTCGAAGGTGCCGCCCATAATGCCAAGCCGAAACTCTTTGCCCTCTTTTATGGGCAGCTCGGGCAAACCGATTCCACCGCGCAGCGACATGGCTTACTCGCCCTCCGAGGTCTCGGCATCGTCCGCGACATCCGCCGCATCGACAACCTCGACGCCCTCATCCGGAGCATCGGTCACGTCAAGGGCCTCAACGGCAACGTCCTCGCCAGCGTCCTCGCCAGCGTCCTCGAGCTCCTCGTACTCCGAGAAGTCCTCAGCGCCCTCAAAGTCAAAGGCGCGCTGGCAAATGCGGACCTCGTCGCCCGCACGGCAGCCGGCCTTCTCGAGCGCATCGTCGACACCCATGCACGCAAACTTATGCTGCAGGTAGATGACAGCTTCCTCGTTTTCCCAGTCGGTCTGGATGACCATGCGCTCAATCGCGCGACCAACCACACGGAAGGCACCAGGCTCCTCCTGGACAATGCGGAAACGCTTCTCGCGCTGCAGACGGCGGCGCTCCCACTCCTCGTCGCGCAGATCGACCGGCTCAGCGGAGACCGCCAACTCGGCACGCAGCTTAGCCACCTGCTCGCCCACGGCAAGCATCAGCGTGTTGAGGCCGGCGCCCGTCACGGCGGACACGGCAAAGAACATATGTCCATCGTCGAGCGCGGCGCGCTTGAGGTCGGCAATCTTGTCGGCCGTGCCCGGCGCATCGCACTTGTTGGCGACGACAATCTGCGGACGCTCCGAAAGCTCGGCGCCATACTGCTCGAGCTCACGGTTGATGATGCGGTAATCCTCAACCGGGTCGCGATCCCCAAAACCGCCCGTCATGTCGACGACATGCATGATCAGGGCCGTACGCTCAATGTGGCGCAGGAACTGGTGGCCCAGACCCTTGCCCTCGCTCGCGCCCTCGATCAAACCAGGAACGTCGGCAACAACGTAAGAATACTCACCGGCACGCACCATGCCCAGATTGGGCACGAGCGTGGTAAACGGATAATCGGCGATCTTGGGTCGGGCGGCACTCATGCGCGCGATGAGCGAGGACTTGCCCACCGAGGGGAAGCCCACGAGCGCGGCATCGGCCATAAGCTTCATCTCGAGCTCAATCCAGTGCTCCTCGGCCGGTTCGCCCAGCTGAGCGAACGCGGGCGCGCGGCGCACCGACGTCACAAAGTGCGTGTTGCCCAGGCCACCGGCACCGCCGGGCGCCACGACAACGCGCTCGCCATCGTGCACCAGGTCAGCAATCTCGAACATCGGGGTCTGCGTCTCGGGGTCGAGCTCGCGCACCACGGTGCCCATGGGAACCTTCAGGATCAGGTCCTCGCCGCTCTTGCCGTTACGACGGGCACCCTGCCCGTGCGTGCCGCGTTCGGCGCGGAAGTGATGCTTAAAGCGGTAATCGATCAACGAAGACAGCTGAGCATCGGCCTGGATGACGACATTGCCGCCACGACCGCCGTCGCCGCCATCGGGGCCGCCCTTGGGGACAAATGCCTCGCGCCTAAACGACATGCATCCGGCTCCGCCGTCGCCGCCGCACACGTTAATGCGGCTGATATCGGTGAACTGTGACAACAGAATCGCCTCCTACAAAAAGAGGGAGACCCTTGAATCCTAAAACTCAAGTGCCTCCCACATATGTGCTCTATGAAGGGTGAATTACGCGTTCGCGAGCGGGCGTACGCTGACCCTGTGCTTGATACCCTTGTGGAACTCAACGGTACCGTCGACCAGCGCGAACAGCGTGTCGTCCTTGCCACGGCCAACGTTCTCACCCGGGTGGATGTGCGTGCCGTGCTGACGGACGAGAATCGTGCCCGTGGTTACCGTCTGGCCGGCATAGCGCTTCGTGCCAAGGCGCTGACCGCGGGAGTCACGGCCATTACGGGAGGAACCGAGTCCTTTTTTGTGTGCCATTGTGTATACCTACTCTTTCGTTACGAGTGTAATCTACTCGGCGACGGGAGCCTCGGCAACAGCCTCGGCCTCTGCCTTGACAGCCTTCTTGGCGCGGGACGTAGCCTGGACCTTCACGATCTTCAGCTTGGTGAGCTGCTGACGGTGACCCTTCAGACGACGATAGCGCTTACGCTTGTGGAACTTGAAGACCAGCTGCTTCTCGCCCTTGAACTGCTCAACGATCTGAGCGGTAACCTTGGCCTTGGCCAGCTTGTCGGGATCGGTGACGATCTTCTTACCATCGTTGAGGAAGATGACCGGCAGGGTGACCTTGTCGCCCTCATTGCCCTCGATCTTCTCGACGGTGATGACATCGTCGGTGGCGACCTTGTACTGCTTGCCGCCCGTGTTAACGATTGCGTACATGTTTACTTGCCCTTCATGCATCAGTTAGTGCAACAGCCGAATATAGTAGCAGGCGAAAATACCCCCGTCAACGAGTATGTGGAGCAAATCCACAAGTTCGCACAGGTATGGGGCTGACGAGTCGGCCCTCGTCGTCCTCGCATGCTTGATTCTGACGCTCGACATCGTAGGAGCAGATGGTCACGAGGTCTTGCATACCGGTGGAAACAATAGGTGCATCGACGCCCGGGGTCAAGCCCTGCAACAAAACATCAGCAGCAGAAAGCAAAATCTCCGGACGCATGGAGCCCTCGTTGTCGGCATGGGTGTCGAGCATGAGCACCAGATGGTCCGGACGCTCCCCCGCCGTGATCTCATAGCCCACCAGTGTGTGGTCAAGGTCTAAGCGCTTGCTCTTTTTGCCGCGCGCATAGTCAATACCATGACCCGCGCGCAGCGTGTCGATCGCACGACGCACCTCGTCGGCGCTCACGGGGGCTTCGGGGTCCAGGTGCAAGTCGATACGGTACGACAGACGCGTAAGCTGAGCCGTGAGCGCCGGCGTGCGCACGTCGATGTACGCCGCCTCGATGGGCGCCAGATCGGCCGGAGAGGCCGCAGCCAGGCGCCCAAACGCCTCGTCGAGCGCCACGAACTCGGTCATAAACAGGTCATACCACTCGCAGGTCGACGACGTACCCACCGGTAGCGCCGAAGAGAAGCCCACGCGCATGTGCGGAGAGAAGCCCTGCGTGACGGCATAGGGAAGTCCCGCACGGCGCACGATGCGCTCAATGGTATGGATTACTTCGAGATGGCCCAGGTACTTAAGGCGATCGCGTTTGCCATAGCGAACACGAAGTCTAAAGAGCGTGGGGCTGTCGGTCAGGCGCTCACTCATGCGCGATCACCCATCAGTACATTCTTGGCGTGGAGCGTGAGGCAGATTCCGCAGCCGGTGCACGACGTGCGGGTGCAGTCGGGAGTCGTGACACCCTCGAGCGAGCGACGGTACTCGCGCTCGAGGAAGCCGCGCGTGCAGCCGGGGCTCACATGCTCCCACGGCAGACGCCAGTCCAACTCGTAGGGCAGGTGCACGAGCTCATTGAGGTCGATGCCGTTTTTGGCAGCAGCCTCCTTCCAGTTATCGAGCGAGAAATGCTCTACCCAGGCGTCAAAGCGAGACCCCGAGCGCCAAGCATCGATGATGACGGGCGTCATGTCGCGACCGGCGCGGGAGAGCGCGGCCTCGATGAGCGAGGTCTCGGCATCGTGGTAATGCACGCGGACGGCACGGTTGCGAACGCTCGTGATAAGCAGCTTCTGGCGACGCTTGACGTCGTCGTAGTCGAGCTGCGGGCACCACTGGAACGGCGTGGCAGCCTTGGGAATAAAGACCGAAACCGAGATCGACACCGAGATCGAGCCGCGACGAGCCTTGGGCACCACGGAACGACCGAGCTCAAGCACGTGATCGGCCAGATTGGCGATGGCCACGATGTCCTCGTCGCGCTCGCCGGGAAGGCCCATCATAAAGTAGAGCTTCATGCGGTTCCAGCCGGCCTCGAAGGCCGCCTTGGCCGCACGGTCCAAGTCCTCCTCGGTCACGTTCTTGTTAATGATGTCGCGCATGCGCTGGCTGCCGGCCTCGGGCGCGAACGTCAGGCCGCCCTTCTTTTCGCCGGCGACCGACTCGGCCATATCCACGCCAAACGAATCCAAGCGCTGCGACGGAATAGACACGCGAATACCCGTATCTTCCAGGCGACGGTTGAGCCTGCCAAGCACGTCACGAATGCAGGAGTGGTCGGTCGTGGAGAGCGAGGTCAGCGACACCTCGTCATAGCCGGTCTTTTCCAGACCCTGAATCACCGACGAGACGATCTGGTCGGCCGAACGCTCACGCACCGGGCGATACGTCATGCCGGCCTGGCAAAAACGACAGCCGCGAGCGCAGCCGCGCAGGATCTCGATAGACAGGCGGTCGTGAACCAGCTGCGCATAGGGCACGCACGACTGCGACAGCGGATTCGTGGCGCCGAAATCCTCGACGACGCGTTTGTAGACCACGGTCGGCGCATCCTTGCCCTCGCGCGGCACGGTGTAGCCGTGCGGCGAGCAGGGCTCGTCGTGACGAACCTCATAGAGCGACGGCACGTAGTTGCCGGCAATGGATGCAAGCTGCTCAACAATCTGCGCGCGCGGGACTCCTTCGTCGCGCAGGCGGCGATGCAGCTGGCAGGTCTCGAGCAGCGATTCCTCGCCCTCGCCGATGAGGATGGCATCGAAGAAGGCCGCGTACGGCTCGGGGTTGTACACCGAGGGGCCGCCGGCGATGATGATGGGGTCGTCTTCACCTCGGTCGGCCGCTAACAGCGGAATGCCAGCGAGATCGAGTGCCTCAAGGAAGTTCGTCACCGCCATCTCGTGCGGCACATGCAGGCCGACGATATCAAACGAAGCGACCGGCGCTGCACCCTCGAGCGAGAGCAGCGGAATGCCTGCCTCGCGCATAGCGTCACCCATATCGGGCCACGGCACATAGCCACGCTCGCAGGAGATGCCCTCGGCCTGGTTAAGGATGTTGTAGAGGATGGCGATACCCTGGTTGGGCAGACCAACCTCGTACACATCCGGGTAGATCAGGCAGCAACGGTAGTCGGCATCGGCCTTGGAAAGCGTGCCCCACTCGTGATCGATATAGCGGCTCGGCTTTTCGACCTTGGCGAGCAACGGCTCAATTAAATGAAAACAGTCTTGATACGGAACGCGCAACGGAAAACCCCTAAGCAGCGAGATTGGATGCGTCCTGATAGGACGCCATAGGACGGGTAGCGCCCGCGACCGTGGTCACCAGATCGCGAACGCGGGAGAACGTGGCAGTAACCACCTCGTTGGCACGGCTGTAGTCGACATCGCGCTCGTAGAGCGAAACGAGCGCACGGCCCATGCCATAGGTGCCCGCGGCAGCAGTGAGCGCCTTGACGGCAAACCCAATATGCGGCGTCTGCTTGACGAGCGCGCGGGTGACCGCGCGGATCACAAGACCGCCGACAAGCACGCCCGCGACCTCGTAGCCGCGCTCAGGCTTAATGCCGCGTCCAAAGACGGCAGCGAGCTCAAAGAGCATGCCCACCTGCGCCAGCGCCATAACGGGATAATCGGCGCCCGGCAAAAACACCAGCGCACCGGTCGCCATATTGGTGAGCGCGCACGAGGTGATGATACGATTGGCCGCCGCGATACGCATGAAGGCAAAGTTCGCCGCAAAAGCCGTTTCCTTTTCGGTGCGATCGAGAATCCAGCGGGCAAGCGTCTCGAGCAGATACGTCTTATCGGTTGCCGCTACCACGCCGAGCACAGGCGTGGACTCCTCGATAAACGGCACCTCCACAGCAGACTCGGCAAGCACGCACACGGGGGCGCCGGCGATCACGAGCTCCTGCACGGCACTCTCCAAGCGGTCGGAGCCGCACGAGAGCACCAGCACCACATCGGTATCGGTCTTTGGAGCAATTCGCTCCTCCCCCAGACGCTCGACGCGCACAATGCCCGAGGTCGTCTGCGGTACAAAGGCGTCACGCACCGTCTCGGCCAGAAAGCGCGAGGCGGACGAATCCAAATAGACCGAGACGCGCACCGGCGTATCGGAATCCTTCTTAACGGACGCGCCCATCTTAAAAGCGCGCGTCAGCTTATCTACGGGAATTTTCATAGCAAACCCCTCCAGCGGTTACGCGGCGCCCGAACGATGCCGCCATATGGATTGTACGATACCCACCGTCAGCAGCTGAATCATCATCGAAGACGAACCGAAGCTAATAAACGGTAGCGGAATACCGGTAATCGGCATCATGCCGATGCACATGCCGATGTTTTCGAAGGTCTGGAACGCCCACATGCCAACGATGCCCACACACGATAGGCGCAAGAACAGCGACTCACACTTAAAGGCGACGCGAATCGTCGAAAAGATCAGCAGCACGTAGAGGCACAGGAGCAAAAAGGAACCGCAAAAGCCAAAGGTCTCGGACAGGAAGGCGAAGACGAAGTCGGTGTGGAACTCGGGCAGAAAGCCGCCGGCCGACTGCGTCGCATGGCCCAAACCCTTACCAAAGAAGCCGCCCGAGCCAACGGCGATAAGCGACTGCTGCAGGTTGTAGGCATCGTCCGAATCGGCATTATCGGGGTCGATAAAGACCGTCAGACGGTTCATCTGATACTGCTTGATGAGCACATCGTGGCCGAGCAACGAATCAAAGACCGAATCGAGCGCCAGGACGAGGGCCACCAGGCCCACAAGCAGGGCCAGGGTCGACAGCACCCATTCGCGGCGCGCACCGCTCATGCAGATGACGATGGCGCCCGAGACCAGCACGACCAGGCCCGAGCCCAGGTCGCCCATGGCAACGACGGCCAAAAACGGGATGGACAGCATGCCGCAGAGCTTGACGTAGTCGCGAACGGTATCGATGCGGCCGTTATACTGCGAGCCAAGCGTGGCGATAAAGAAGATGGTGATGAGCTTGGCAAGCTCAACCGGCTGGAATGTCAAGCCGATACCGGGAATCTTGATCCAGCCCGTCATGCCCAGACCGCCCGTATAGGACAGACCCGGAATCTTGGGCGAGAAGATAACGATCAGGTCGATGACGAGCAACGCCGTCGAGAAATTGGAAATACCGCGCAGGTCGGTACGCCAGACCAGCACCGCCAGCACCGCCCCGATGCCAATTCCCAGAAGATGACGTGAGAACGAGGCATCGGCCTTAAACTGCGAAGCCGACCAGATAATGATGGCACCGTAGGCGACGAGCGCCACTGTAGCCACGAGCACACCGATATGCACCTTTTGGCGAAACGTGCCGCGCGAGGCCGAAAGTTGCTTGTTGACGCGGTCCAGGCTGCTGCGAGAGCCGGTCTTGGTTGAACGGAACAGATCCGCCGGAGAAAAATCCATCGCAACCTCCTATCGAACCGAAGAATCGCCCGAGGCCGAAGAGGTATCGGGCTCGTCATAAATCACGCCGAGCACGTCGCGCACGACATGCATCGCGGTATCTGAGCCACCGCCGCCCTGCTCCAGGACAGTAGCGATGACATACTTGGGATCATCGGCCGGTGCATAGGCGCAAAACCACGCGTATTCGTCCTCGCCGCTTTTCTCGCCCGTGCCCGACTTGCCGTATACCTGCGGCGTCAGGGTGCCAAAGTGAGCCGCCAGGGACGTCGATGCCGTGTATATCACGTCGTGCATGCCGTTGCGAACAAGAGCCAAATCCGAATCGCTGTTGATCTTGGCCTCCAGGCGCTTCTTCTTGCCCTTGCCGTTGTACTTATAGGCATCGCCGTCGCCATCGCGCGACACGGCAGACAAAAACACGTGAGGCACGTACTGTTTGCCGCCGTTGGCAAGGCCCATGTAGGCGCACGCCATCTGCAGGGGCGTCACCAGGATGTCGCCCTGGCCGATAGCAATGTTGGTCATATCGCCGGCATTCCACTTGCGGTCCTCGGCAGAGGCGTCGGTGAAGTACGACTCCTTCCACTCGGCATCGGGAATACGGCCCGCGCCCTCACTCGGCAGATCGATACCGCAGGTCTTGCCTAGGCCCCAGCGACGAAAGACCTCCTGCAGCCCCTCGGAATGTTGCTCGTCATAAAAGAACGCCTTGCCCATGTCGTAGAAGACGGGGTCGCACGAGTTGGCGATACCCGACTGCAGCGTCATGGTGCCGTGGCCAGACGTCAACCAGCAGCGCTTGCCCCAAGCCTTGCCCAAGCCCGTCCAATAGCCCGTGCAGTTGGTTGTCTGTGTTGAAGTGTAGGTTCCAAACTCAAGACCGGCCAGTGCCGAGAGCGGCTTGATGGTCGAGGCCGACATGTACTGTCCGCTAATGGCGCGGTTGAGCAGCGGGTGCGAACCCTTGTCATCATTGAGCTCGGTCCACACGTCATTTGAGACGCCGCCGATAAAGACGGAAGGATCGAACTTGGGCTCGCTCGCCATGCCCAGGATCTCGCCATTGTTGGGATCGAGACACACCACAGCGCCGTTGCCGGCATTGCTGTAGCCAGTGGTCTTGGCAAGCTCGATGGCGCTCGCCAGCGCCGTCTCACAGGCCTGTTGGATCTTAAGGTCGAGCGTGAGCTTAATGTCGGAGCCGGCCTTGGCAGGCACGGCGCCGGCCTGACCGGTCACATTGCCCGAGGCATCGACCTTGACGGTCTGCTCGCCACGAATACCCTGCAGCAGGTTTTCGTAGTAGCTCTCAACACCCGCCTGGCCCACGATATCGCCCGACTGGTACGTAATCCGGCCAGCAGAAGCATCATCATCGCCAGAGGTTTTCTTATTCTGGGCCTCGAGCTGCTCGGAGGTAATGGTGCCGGTATAGCCCAAGATATGGCATGCCGTCTCGCCATATGGATACTGGCGCTCGGTACGCTCGGCAATCTTGACGCCCGGGAACTCGCCGGCGTGCTCCTGAATATAGGCAACCGTGGAGCGACGGACGTCCGTCGCGATGGTATGCAGGCTCTGAGCACCCTCGGAATTGTCCTGAATATTGCGCAGAACCGCCACGTAGGGCATACCGAGCACGTTGGCAAGATGGCGAACCAGAACCTCATCCTCGGCAAGGTCGCGGTAGGCCACGACAGCAAGTGAGGGACGGTTCTGGACAAGTGCCACGCCATTGCGGTCGAGGATGCGGCCGCGCACAGCGGGTGTGGTAACGGTGCGCGTCTGATTGCTATTAGCCTGCTTTTCGTAATAGTCCGACGAGACCATCTGCATGCCCCACAGCTTGACGGCAAGCGCCGCGAACATCGCGCCCACACCCGTGGTGAGGATGGAGAAGCGGCCCTTAAAGGCGGTCGCCGCGGTATTGCCCTCGCCCTCGGTGGCGCGCGGGGCCGTTCCATGCTGCGTATCGTAGGTAAAACGAGAATCGCCGCGACGCATGATGACCAGCGCGACCACGATGGCCACTACCAGCACGATACCGGCGATAATAACCGTCATCTGGGAAGACATCTACAGGCCTCCCCTATTTGAGCTTACGGGTCTTGGGCTTAAAGCGCATGCCCGTCTGGCGTCCGCCACGTGCGGAGAATCCATAACCGGACTGCGGCACGACGCCGGACATCAAAAACGGAATGGCAACCAGACCCGTCAGGATCGAAGACGGCAGCGCATGGCCGAAGAGCGCCACGACAAAGCTCGTCTCCAAACCCATAAACAGCAAGATGATGCTGTAGATCACATTAATGACAAGCGCGAAGGCACCCACAGTGATGCCGCGCGCGCTCGGGGTACCGCCCGTCTGACCGGCGGCGCTATGCACCAGGGCAAAAGAACCCACGGTCAGCAGGAGCGACATAACGCCCACCGGCACGGCAGCGGAAAGGTCATAGAACAAGCCGCTGCAAAAACCGCACACGACGGCACGGGTCGGGTCGCCCGAGAACACGCTTAGGCACACCAGGATAATCATAAAGTTGACGCGACCGCCCGCAATGGAGATCTGCGGTGCCAGGCCTGCCTGCAGCAGCACGCACACAATGGCGGCGATTACAAACGTGCGGGAGCTCATCCCCTGCTCGTGTAGATCCATGGACATGCCCCCTATTCGCTCGAGCCGGAATCGGTCGTCTCGGACGTGTCGGAACTGTCATCCGGGCTCTCGTCCTTCGTCTTGGTCGCAGCATCGCGCGACGTTCCCTGCGGCGTGCTGTTGGCCGTGTTCACGTCCTCATCCGAGGCCGACTGTTCGTCGGTCAGCGAGGTAATGACCAGCACTTCCTCGTTGTTCTCGGCCGTCGTCTGGGCGCGCACCACAATGGTGTAGTACACGTCGTTAGCCGATTTCTCAACAGACGAGACGGTGCCGAGCGGTAGACCCTTGGGGAACACACCGCCAATGCCCGAGGTCACGATGATGTCGCCAACCTTAACGTCGGAATCGACGCTCACGTACTCAAGACGCAGCGTGCCGTCAGCCTGACCCTGCAGCATGCCCTGGGCGCGCGTGTCCTGCACCATAGCGGACACGCCCGAGTTCTCATCGCCAATCAGGCGCACGGTGGACGTCTTGGCCGAGACCTCGATAATCTGGCCTATGACACCGGCAGAACTCGTCACAGGCATGTTGATGGTAAGACCGTCGGCAGAACCCTTATCGATGGTGACGGTCGAGGTCCAGGCATCGCCCGAAGCGCCGACGATACGAGCTGCGGTTGATTTGAGGTTGTAGGTCGACTGCAGGCCGACCAGCCCCTCCAGTCGCTCGGCGGTCTTTTGAGCCTCGGAGAGCTCGGCAACCTTAGAGGTCAGTTCCTCGTTTTGCTTCTTAAGCTCGTCAAGCGTGTCCTGCGACGCCGTAAGGTTAGAGAACACGTTACCGATCGCATTGAAGGGAGCCGCCACAGCCGAGCCCACAAAGCGCACCGGCGAGGTAATCGTCGTCACGCCCGAGCGCACGGCATGAATCGGTCCTGCCTCGCCCTCGCGGATGTAAAACGTGAGCAGCAACACCGAAATCAGGCTGAAAACAATCAACGGGCGCATACCCGTTGATTGTCGCTTGGTATTCAGATTTGTGGAGAAACCCGAAGATCGTGCCAAATGGAATCCACCTTTTGGAAATTAAGCATTGGTCTGGACGAAGCCGCCATCAAACGCATTGGCCTCGAGCACGCGGGCACAGCCGTTAACGACGTTATCGAGCGCCGTGGGGCTGACGTTGACCGAAACGCCGGTCTCATCGCGCAGGCGCACGTCGAGACCGCGCAGCAGCGCGCCGCCACCGGTCAGCAAAATGCCGTAGTACATAAGGTCCGAGGCAAGATCGGGAGGCGTAGCGTCGAGTGCGTCCTTGACGGCCTTGGCCATCTCGTCGAGCGGCTTGTTGAGCGCGCGACGAATCTCCTCGCTCTCGATGCGCACGGTCTTGGGCAGACCGGTGATCACGTCGCGGCCGTTGACCTCGACGTCGAGCTCGTCCTTGAGCGGCACGGCGGAGCCGACCTTGATCTTAATGTCCTCTGCCGTACGCTCGCCGATGGCCAGGTTGTAGGCATCGCGAACGTGCGTGAGAATGGCCTGATCGAACTCATCGCCGGCAATACGGATGGACTGCGAGACGACGATGCCGCCCATAGCGATAACGGCAACCTCGGTGGTACCGCCACCGATGTCGATGACCATGGAGCCGGTGGGTTCCTCGACGGGCAGGTCGGCGCCGATGGCAGCCGCCATGGGCTCTTCGATCAGATAGGCCTGGCGGGCACCGGCCTGGATCGTGGCCTCAAAGACAGCGCGCTTCTCGACCGACGTGACACCGGAGGGAACGCAGACGACAACACGCGGACGCGGAGTCCACGGATAGCGCTTCTCGGACGCCTTGTCGATAAAGTAGCGAAGCATGGCCTCGGTAACATCGAAGTCGGCGATGACGCCGTCCTTCAGGGGACGAACGGCCACGATGTTGCCGGGCGTACGGCCGAGCATGCGCTTTGCCTCGATACCGACCGCCAAGATGCGCTCGTCGTTCTTGTCGATGGCGACAACAGAGGGCTCGCGAATGACGATGCCCTTGCCGCGCACGGAGACAAGCGTATTGGCGGTGCCGAGGTCGATGGCAAGATCGCCCGCATAGCTACCGAAGAACATATCCATCAAAGAAAACAACGCAACTCCTGATGTGTTGGATGATTGCTGGAAAACTACTAGCTCATCATACTAGCGCAAGCCCGGCACCTCACTTGCGGTGAAGCGCCGGGCAAAGCTAAATCCCATAAGGTCACTACTGGTTGTCAGCAGCCGAGAAATCCATATCAAGCGAAGAAACGGCCCAGCCGATATGGTTGTCGGAGCGCACGAATTTGACGGTGTACTCCTGCTCGCCGCCCTTGGACAGCGATGCCTTCACCTTAGCGGTCGTCTCGGTCATGGACTGATCCATGCCCTCGACGGACACGGTGGCACCCTGCGGAATCGAGGAGATGATCATCGACTTAGCGTCCTCGGACAGGCTCGAGGCCAGGCAAGACTCGGCCTTTGCGGTGTCACCGTCACCGGCAGCCTGGAACAGATCGGTAACGACAGACTCCTGAGACGGGAAGCCAAAGCCGCGCGTGTAGGCAAAGCCCAGACCGCCCGCGGCGATCAAAATGAGCAGAAGCAGCACGATGAAGACTTTGAGGCCCGTGTGGCGATGGCGGCGACGGACCTTGGCCTGCTTACGATCCTGACGGTCCTGCTGGACCATCTCGGACTCGGACAGCGTAAAGAAGCCGGTGTCCGAGGGATCGGGCATAAACTGACCGGTCGCGCCCGTAGGATCGAGCGGATCGACGGCAGGAGCGTCCATCGCGGGCGCCGGAGCCGTGGCCATAGCCGTCTGGGCAGACAGCGCAGCAAGCGAATCCTGCACGCGGGCAAGCTCATCGGCCTGCTCGGAGGTGAGCTGGTAGATGCCATCGGCAGTAGCGGCGTTAAAGGCGTCGAGTGCGTCGGAGGGACGGCCGGCGGCAGAAAGCGCCTGACCCATGCCGGCGTTGAGCGCACGCGTGTCGTCGCGGGGGCCGGCGAAGTCGATAGCCGTGCGGTAGGTCTCCACGGCATCCGCCGGACGGCCGAGCTTAATGAAGCAACGACCGAGCTCGCCGAGTGCGGCGGCAGGAGCCGGATTGGCGCCGTCGATGGCAGCCTGACGGAAGGCGGTTCCCGCGTTGGCATAGTCGCCCGACTGGAACAGCGCATTGCCCAGGCCCAGATAGGCCTTGAACGGCGTGGCATAGGAAGCATCCTGCGTAGCGGCAGAGAAAGCCTGAGCGGCCGTCGTGTAGTCGCCCACGGCGGCGAGCGCCTTGCCGCGGTTGGTGAGCAGCGCGCCGCGCTTGCCGTAGGTACCGTCGTTGAGGGCGGCGGCATAGGCCTCGGCGGCCTCGGCATACATGCCCAGGTGCATCAAGGCGTTGCCACGAAGGTGATCGGCCTCGCCCATAATCTCATCGGGAGTCTTTGCCGCCCCAAGCATCTGGGCTGCAGCGGAAAAATCACCCGCGCGGTAAGCGGCGCGGCCCTGTTGGATCAGCTGGCTATTCAAGGAAGTCCCCTTTACTCGTGAACGATCTCGACATGAACGATCTCGTCGCCGGCACGCAGCTGCGAAATCACATCGAGACCCTCGACCGTGGTACCAAAGACGGTGTAACCGGAATCGAGATTATGCTGGGCACCCAGGCAGAAGTAGAACTGCGAACCCGCGGAATCGGGGTCCATGGAGCGTGCCATGGCAAGGGCGCCATCGACATGGCTGTTGCGCGGATTGGTGGCAAACTCGCCCTTGATGCAGTAGCCGGGGCCACCGGTACCGGGCATGCCGTCGGGGCCCTCAAGACCGGCAGCGACGTCGGCGCCGGACATGTCGCGGGTATTGGGGTCCCCGCCCTGGATAACAAAACCGGGCACATAGCGATGGAACTTAAGGCCATCATAGAAGCCCATCGTGGAAAGCTCGCAGAAGTTCGCGACATGAATGGGAGCGCCCTCGCCGTCAAACTTGACCTTGATGGTACCCTTCGACGTCTCGATTACGGCACACTCGTCGCCGACAAGCTGATACCCGGGCGTGTAGAGCTCTTTCTTAAAACCAAACATGTGGTTCCTTCCTCGTGCGTTTAAAGCATATTTGTACGAATTGTAGCAATAAGCACGGGCTTACATCAATTGCGCACGTAGGTTATGCCGACTATGGCGAACTAATTTAAGGAACGCTGCTGCGGCTTCCAGGAACCCACATTGGCATCGTACTGGTTCAGCGCGCTGTTGCCGCCCTGCGCGATGGGCGCCAGGATCTCGCTTTGGTGGGAACTCATCGACTCGCCATCGGGAATGGCCAGCGAGATATCCCAGCTCTGGCAGATCACGTCGACGCGCTCATACATCCACTCGGCAAGCTGCTTTAAGTGGGCGATGTCATCCGCATAGACCGTATCGTCCTGTACTTTCAGGTTGTTAAGCTCATCTTGCGTCTTTTTGATCTGGTCGCGCAGGGCGTAGGCACTCTGCGACAGCTCCTGACGGGTGGACAGCGGCGTTCGGAGATAGCCGTTGTTAAAGGAATCGATGACCTCGCCGATCTGGTCCTCGTCAGCGTAGGACACGATGGTCTGATACAGACCGTCGAGCCTGGTATAGAGCTGATCATCGGTGAGCACGGTTTCTTCCTGGACCACCTCCGCAGAATCGTCCTGCTTGGTATCGTCCTCAGTGGCCTCGCCCTTTTGGCGCGTGGGGAAGGTGGTCTGTGCAGCTTGGCCAAACTGGTCGTAGAAGCCGGGCATAACACCCATGGGATCGGTCGTCACGAACCAATAGGCACCGCCGCAAACGACGGCAAGGACCGCGATTACGATAAGCGGCTTGGGAATATGACGCTTGTGCTTGTGATAGGCGTCCTCGTCGGGGTGCATCTTGCGCTTGGGTTTTTGAGCATCGTCATGCAGGGAAACGGGCATGGGAATATCGACCTTGGGGATACCGAAATCCTTATCGAAAGCCGGCAGCACGCAGGTCTCATTGGGGTCGGCGGCGTCCGAAAGCACCGCAGCGGCAGAGGCCGGCGCATGCGGCACCTCGGTATCGATCTGCTCTTGCGTTAGGCGCGGAAAGCCCGCCGTGCGGCCCGCTGCCAGGTCGGATGCTGCCGCATCCTCGGAGAGGATACCCGGAGCGGGGCGTCCGCATTTGGGGCACGTACGATCATGCGGAGAAAGACGGGCACCGCAGCCCTCACAGAACACGAACTCGGTGTGCTCGGGACCATCGCCCGGACCCACATAGGCGTTGCAGTAGGGGCAGAACGAGGCGCCGTCCTCGATAGTCTTAAGGCAATGCGGGCAGATCACGGCATCCTCTTTTCGAAGCAATTCAAATAATCGAGGTTAGAGCATAACATCGCCACGGCCCCACAGGAGCAAGGCACCAATTCAACATCGCCAGGGCGCGTAGTTACTTCTTCTTTTTGCTCGACATCGAGACTTTGATGCCTTGGGCGGACTTGGTTACGCGGGAGCGCTTGACTCCGGTACTCTTCTTTTTCTTGGGCTGGGCCTGGGCCATGCCCTCGAGTGCGCGGGCCTCGGCCTCACGAACGGTGCGAGCTTCGCGGCGCTGCGCCATGTCGGCGGCGACGCGCTTGGCAAAACGCTCGGCCGTCGAACCCGTCGAGCTCACCTTGCCGCCACCGCGACCCAAGCGGACGCGCACACCGCGGCCAAAACCAGTTGCGGCATGACGACGACGCGGCTTGAGCGAATCCATCATCGTGGCGAGCTTAAAGAACACCGAGCAGGTGATGACCACGATGACAGCCAAGATAACCATCTGGCCCATCGACAGGTTGGCAATAGACAGCAGCTTCGGGAATCCGATAACGCCCGTCAGGATGCCGGCAACTACAAACACAAAGAGCGCCACACGTAAGGGCGTGAGGGGCTGCGAGATACGCCAGATCAGGCTGACACTCGCCGCGCACGACGTAAGTAGGCACATCGTAGACAGCGTGAGCTGGTTAAAGCCGAACACGCGCGCCACAAAGATATCGAGCGCCGCGGCCAAAATGACCGCAAGCGACGCCGGCAGTGCCCGCTTGAGCACGTTCGTCAGGAACGACCCCTTCACGCGAGCATTGTTGGGCTCCAGGCCCAACACAAAGCCCGGCGCGCCAATGCAGAAGAAGTTGATGAGCGTCATCTGAATCGGCTCGAAAGGGTACGGCGGCAGTGCGATGCACAGCGCCGCCAGGCCCATCGAGAACAGCGTCTTAGTCAGGAACAGCGAAGCCGAACGCTGCAGGTTGTTGATGGAGCGACGGCCCTCGGCCACCACGGCGGGCATCGAGGCAAAGTCGTTGTCGACGAGCACGATCTCGGCCACGTTACGCGCGGCATCGGAGCCGGCCGCCATGGCCACGGAGCAGTCGGCCTCCTTGAGCGCCAGCACGTCGTTGACGCCGTCGCCTGTCATGGCCACGGTGTGCTCGCGGCGCTTGAGCGCCTGCACGAGCTCGCGCTTCTGCTGCGGGGTCACACGACCAAAGACATGGTAGCGGTCCACTGCGGCATCGAGCTTGGCCGGCGTATCGAGCGTCGTGGCGTCCACATAAGCGTCCGCCCCCGGCACGCCCACCACGCGCGCGATCGACGACACCGTACGCGGGTCGTCGCCACTGATCACGTTGAGAGTCACGCCCTGCTCGTTAAAGTAGCCGATGGTCTCGGCCGCCGAGGTACGGATCTCGTCGCGTATGGTCACAAAGCCCACGGGCTCGGCCTCGCCCACCATATCGCCATCGGGCGTAAAGCCGTCAACGCGCGCCACCACGAGCACGCGGCAGGTATCGGCAAGCTCGGCGACACGGTTCTCGACCTGGGCAAACGCACGATCAGAGAGCACAAACTGCGCCGCACCCATCACATATGAGCCCTGTGCAAACGACGCGCCGCTCCACTTTTTGGAAGACGAGAACGGAATGACCGACAGCGGCTCGGACACCTCGACCGGACGGTCGGCGTAATAGTTGAGCAGCGCCTGACAGGTCTCGTTGGCATCGGCCGAGGTCGCACGTGCGACGTTAGCCAGCGCAAAATCGAGCACCGTGGTATCGACGGGAACGGCGGCGTCGCCCTCCCCCGCACCCATACCCTCGACCGGCAGCGGATAGGTACCCTCGACCTCCATGCGGCCCGACGTGATGGTGCCCGTCTTGTCCAGGCACAGCACGTCGACGCGCGCGAGCGTCTCAATGCAGTAGAGCTGCTGCGCGAGTACCTTGCGGCGGGCCAGGCGCACCGTGGCGATGGCGAGCACCGACGAGGTCAGCAGCACCAGGCCTTGCGGGATCATGCCCAGCAGGGCGCCCACCGTGGACAGCAGCGCCGACGAAGGCACATGACCAGCCAACAGCTCGGAGAAGCACCACGAAAGCGCGCTGTTGCCTGGGGTTCCCGCGGCATCCCACAGCTCGCTCACGCTCGAGGCAAACAACGTCAAACCGAGCGGGATCATGATGATGCTCGCAAAGCGCACGATGGCGTTAAGCGCGTTCATGATCTCGGAATTGACCTTTTTGACGTACTTCGCCTCGTTATTAATTTTGGCCACGTAGTTGTCGGCGCCGACATGGATCACGCGGGCGCGCAGCAGGCCCGAGTCGATAAAGCTGCCGCTCATGAGCTCGGAACCGGGCTGTTTCTTAATGAGGTCGCTCTCACCCGTCAGCAGGCTCTCGTTCACGAGCGCCTCGCCCGAAACCACCACGGCGTCAGCGGGAATCTGGTCGCCGCGCCCCAGGCGGATGATATCGTCGAGCACGATCTGGTCCAGGTCGAGCTCCACCTCGGCGCCGTCGCGCACCGCAATGGCCTTCTTGGAGGTCAGCAGCGTGAGCTTATCGACCATCTTCTTGGAACGCATGGACTGGATGACGCCAATAGCAGTATTGAGGAACACTACGAACAGGAACGTCAGATTCTTAAACGAACCGGTCAAAATGACTAGGAACGCCAAAATCACGTTGATCAAATTGAACAGCGTGCAGAGGTTCTCGATGATGAGCTCTTTGACCGACTTGGTCTTGAGCTCCATGTTGCGGTTGATCTTACCGGCGGCGATGCGCTCCTCGACCTCGGCGGTCGAGAGTCCGCGCTCGATATCCGTTGCTGCCATACCACGTCCCATCACGTCGCGTCGGTATAAGAAAAACCGCCCGGACCATGCGAGGTTCGGACGGTCTCACGTTCGATGGTGCCCCATGTTGGATTCGAACCAACGGCCTTCTGCTCCGGAGGCAGACGCTCTAATCCCCTGAGCTAATAGGGCCAACGTTTGGCATTATACCCAAGTGCACCACGGGCTATCAAAATAAAAGAAAAAGCTTTGCAATTCCGAGGAAGACGCGGCTCAACGGCCCACTTTAGAAGGCAAAAGCGAGTCAGATAGTATAAACTCTCATGCACCATATGTACACGGCTCGCGATGCGGGCCGTTTTTGCAAGGGTTATCCATCGAGGTGAGAGGCACACCATGATTGCAATTTTAAAAGAGAGCGCCAGCGACGAGGCCGTCAGCCATATCGTCAGCTGGATTGAGAAAAAGGGCCTGAAGACCGATGTCTCGCGCGGCGAGAATGAGACGATCATCGGCCTGGTGGGCGATACGACCAAGATCGACCCGTTCCTGCTCGAGTCCATGGATGTCGTCGAGCGCGTGCAGCGCGTCTCCGAGCCGTTCAAGCGCGCCAACCGCAAGTTCCACCCCGAGGACTCCGTCATCGACTGCGGCCACGGCGTCAAGATCGGCGGCGATCAGTTCCAGGTCATCGCCGGCCCGTGCTCCGTCGAGGGCGAGAACCTCATCCGCATCGCCCGCCGCGTGAAGGCCGCCGGTGCCACGATGCTGCGCGGCGGTGCCTACAAGCCCCGCACTTCCCCGTACGCCTACCAGGGCATGGGCCCCGCCGGTCTGGACCTGCTGTGCGAGGCGTCTGCCGAGCTCGACATGCCGATCGTCACCGAGATCATGGACCCGCGCGACGTGCAGGTCTTCCTGGACAAGAAGATCGACGTCATGCAGATCGGCGCCCGCAACGCCCAGAACTTCCCCCTGCTCAAAGAGGTCGGCAAGACCAAGACTCCGATCTTGCTTAAGCGCGGCATGTCCGGCACGATCGATGAGCTGCTCATGGCCGCCGAGTACATCATGAGCGAGGGCAACGACAACGTCATCCTGTGCGAGCGCGGCATCCGCACCTTCGAGACCCGCACCCGCAACACCTTCGACCTCAATGCCGTGCCGGTGCTGCACCACCTGTCGCACCTGCCCGTCGTCGCCGACCCCAGCCACGCCACCGGCTACACCCGCTACGTTGAGCCCATGGCGCTCGCCGCGACCGCCTGCGGTGCCAACGGCCTAGAGATCGAGGTCCACGACGAGCCCAGCCGCGCATGGTCCGACGGCGCTCAGGCCCTCACCCCCGATCAGTTCGACGACACCATGCGCCGCATCCGCGCCATCCGCGAGGTCGTCTGCCAAGAGACCGTTCAGGAGTAGCCCATGGGCACGGTGAGAAACGCACGCGTTAACCAGGGTGGCCCCAAGTGCGCCGGCATCGTGGGCCTGGGCCTCATCGGCGGCAGTTTTGCCCGCGGCTATGCGCAGGCGGGCGTCCGTGTGCTGGCCTGGGACCCCGATGACGACGTCATGACGGCCGCCAGCATGGGCACCGTTGCCGGCGAGCTCAACGACGAGACGCTCGGCGAGTGCGACATCATCGTCCTGGCATGCTACCCCGAGGCCTGCATCGAGTGGCTCGAGGCGCACGCCCAGGCACTCGCCGACGCCACTGACACCGAGGCCATCATGGGCCCCGTGGTGATCGACACCGTAGGCGTCAAGGGCATCGTGTGCGAGCGCGCCTTTGAGCTTGCCCGCGAGCACGGTTTTTACTTTGTGGGCGCGCACCCCATGGCGGGCACGCAGTTCTCGGGCTACGCGCATTCCCGCGCCGACCTGTTCCAGGACGCACCGCTCGTGCTTGTACCGCCCGCAGTGGACGACGCACTCAAGCTGGAGCTTTTGGGCCAGGTGCGCGAGATGGTACGTCCCCTGGGCTTTGGCAAGTTCAGCGTAACGAGCGCCGCCGAGCACGACCGCGTCATCGCCTTTACGAGCCAGCTCGCGCACGTCGTCTCCAACGCCTATGTTAAGAGCCCGACCGCTCAGGTCCACCACGGCTTTTCGGCCGGCAGCTACCGCGACCTCACCCGCGTGGCACACCTCAATCCTCAGATGTGGTCCGAGCTCATGATCGACGACGCCGATGCGCTCGCCTTCGAGATCGACCATCTGATCGAATCGCTTGGCGCCTACAGCCGCGCCCTTAAGGACCGCGACCAGCGCTATCTGGAGAATCTCCTTGCCGAGGGCGACCGCATTAAGCGCGCGCTCGACGACGAGGCCTCCCACTAGACCACCCATCACGCCAGGTCGAAAGGACCGAAGCTTATGGCGATTACTATCGATATCGACACCGCACGCCCCTACCAGGTGCATGTGGGCACGTTTTTGCTGGAGCAGGCGGGGCCGCTCGTGCGCGCCACCGCCGGCGGCACCCGCGCCGTCATCGTGACAGACACCAACGTGGGCCCGCTCTACCAGATGCCCGTTAAGCAGAGCCTGGAGGCGTCAGGCTACGAGGTGAGCATCTGCACCTTCGAGGCCGGCGAGGCCCATAAGCGCGCCGAGACCTACGTTGCCATTTTGGAGTTTGTGGCCGAGCACGAGCTTTCGCGCTCCGACGTGATCGTGGCACTCGGCGGCGGCGTCGTGGGCGACGTGGCGGGCTTTGTGGCCGCCACCTACATGCGCGGCTGCAAGTTTGTGCAGATCCCCACGAGCCTGCTCGCCATGGTGGATTCGTCGGTGGGAGGCAAGACCGCCATAGACCTGGCTGCCGGCAAGAACTTGGCCGGCGCCTTTTGGCAGCCGAGCGTGGTTATCGCCGACGTGGGGTGCCTGGCCACCCTCACGCCCGAGCAGTTCGCCGACGGCTGCGGCGAGGTCGTCAAGCACGCCGTAATCGCCGACCCGGAGCTTTTCGCCGAGCTGGAGAAGACCCCGCTCACGCTGGAGCTGCTCAACCAGGACGTGGCTCGCGTAGCGCTCATCATCGCCCGCAACATCGACATCAAGCGCGCCGTGGTCGTCGCCGACGAGCGCGAAACCAACCAGCGCAAGCTCCTCAACTTTGGACACAGTGCCGGACATGCCGTCGAGGCCTGCGAGCACTTTGAGCTGGGACACGGCAACTGCGTGTCGATCGGCATGGGTATCATCACGCGCGCCGCGGCGCTTCATGGCACCTGCGACGCCGAGCTGCCGGGCCGCATCGAGGAGCTCTGCGCACGCCACGGTCTCAAGACCCGCTGCGAGCTTTCGGCCGACGCCGTCTTTGCCGAAGCACTGCACGATAAAAAGCGCGCCGGTGACACGATTGACCTGGTAATTCCGCACGGCATTGGCCGTTGCAGCATCGACCGCACGCCGCTTTCCACCTTCCACGATTTAATTGCCGAGGGCCTCGGCCAGAAGGGAGACGCTTCCGCATGCTAGCCCGCATCACCCCGTCCCCGCTCAAGGGCACCGTTCCCGCCATCGCGTCCAAGTCGATGGCGCATCGCCTGATCATCTGCGCTGCGCTTGCCAACGGCGAGACACACGTCACCTGCAATACCACCTGCGCCGACATCGAGGCTACGGTGCGTTGCCTTACGGCCCTGGGTGCTCGCATCGAGACCGTCGAGGACGGCTTCCAGGTCCACCCCACCATGAAGAGTGTTGAGTTTGGCCTGCTCAAGGCCCTTGCCGGCGGCACGCTTGACTGCGGCGAAAGTGGATCCACGCTCCGCTTTATGCTGCCTGTCGTCTGCGCTCTGGGTGCGGATGCCACCTTCGTAGGCCAGGGCCGCCTGGGCGCCCGCCCGCTCTCCCCGCTCTCGGACGAGATCATCGCCGCCGGCTGCGACCTACAGGGTCTGGGCGGTTTTCCGCTCAAGACGAGCGGACGCATGCGCCCGGGCACCTTTGTGCTTCCGGGCAACGTGAGCTCGCAGTATATCTCCGGCCTGCTGCTGGCAGCCCCGCTGCTGGCCCAGCCCTCCTGCGTGCAGGTAACCGGCCTCATTGAGAGCCGTCCCTACATCAACCTGACGATCCAGGCCATGAAGGCCTTTGGCGTCGAGGTCAACGTCGAGCGTATTCCGGCCAAGGACGGCCAGCCCGAAGTCACGAACTTCCGCGTGAGCAGCGGCTCGTACCGCACGCCCGGCAGCGTAGCCGTCGAGGGCGACTGGTCCAACGCCGCCTTTTGGCTGTGCGCCGGCGCTATCGGCGCCGACCCCATCACCGTGGAGGGCGTGTCGCTAAGCTCCGCGCAGGGCGACCGAAACGTGCTCGCCGCGCTTTCGCGCTTTGGCGCCCGCATCGTGCGCTCCACCAACGCCGCCACCGTGAAGTCCGACAAGCTCGCCGGCTTTGAGATGAGCGCCCACGACATTCCTGACCTGGTGCCCGTCATCTCGGCCGTAGCCTCGCTGGCGCAGGGCCGCACCTTTATCCGCGATTGCGCCCGTCTGCGCATCAAGGAATCCGACCGCCTGGTCACGACCACCCGCGAGCTCACCGCGCTGGGCGCGCAGGTGCGCATTGCCGGCGATGACCTCATCATCAAGGGTGTCGATGCCTTCACCGGCGGCGAAGTCGATTCGCACAACGACCATCGCATCGCCATGATGGCCGCGATCGCCGCGAGCCGCGCCACCGGCGAGGTCGTGATCCACGGCGCCGAGGCCGTCAACAAGTCCTATCCCGATTTCTTCGACCACTACCGCCTGCTGGGCGGCAAGGTCACACTCGAGGAGGAATAGCATGTCCTCGACCTTTGGCAACGTCTTGCACTTAAGCATCTTCGGCCAGTCGCACTCCCCCGCCATCGGCTGCTCCCTCGATGGCATTCCGGCGGGCATCGCTGTTGACCAGGGGCGGCTGCAGGCCTTCCTTGACCGTCGTGCCCCCGGTCGCGACGAGACCGCGACCAAACGCCGCGAGGCCGACGCCGCCCACATCATCGCCGGTGTGGTCGATGGACATACCACCGGCGCGCCCATCGCCGCGATTATCGAGAACACCAACACGCGCTCCAAGGATTACTCCGAGCTGCGCCGCAAGCCCCGCCCCGGACATGCGGACTTCCCTGCGCGCGTGAAGTATCACAACATGCACGATGTCGCCGGTGGCGGGCACTTCTCCGGCCGCCTAACGGCACCCCTGTGCATCGCCGGCGGCATTGCGCTGCAGGCACTCGAGGCCCGCGGCATTAAAGTAATGGCGCACGTCGCGCAGATCGGCGGTATCTCCGACCTGCCGATGGACGATATGGTCTATCGCGAGGCCGACCGCAAAGCGATCCAAACGAACGATCTTCCTTGCATTGACGCCGCCGCAGCCGGCCGCATGCGCGAGGAGATCCTAGCCGCACGCGACGAACTCGACAGCATCGGCGGCATCGTGGAGTGCGGCATTTATGGGCTTCCCGCGGGCATCGGCGACCCCATGTTCGACGGCATCGAGAACCGCATCGCGCAGATCGCGTTTGGCATTCCCGCCGTAAAGGGCGTGGAGTTTGGCATGGGCTTTGCCGTGGCCGCCATGCGCGGCAGCGAGAACAATGATCCGTATCGCATCGATGCCGAGACCGGCGAGATCGAGGTCGAGTCCAACAACGCCGGCGGCATCCTGGGCGGTATTTCGACCGGCGCGCCCGTCATGTGGCGCATGGCCGTAAAGCCGACGCCCTCAATTGGCCGCGAGCAGCAGACGGTGGACATGGACGCTATGGAAAATGCCGAGCTCTCGGTCCACGGCCGCCACGATCCCTGCATCGTCCCCCGAGCCGTCCCCGTAGCCGAGGCAGCCGCCGCCCTTGCCATCTGGGACGCCCTCCTCGAAGACGCCGCCCAGCGCTAACTACCCACCCCTCAACATCCCCCGACACGTGAAAGGGGTCTCCATGGACCTTGCTGACATCCGCCAGGCCATCGATGGCATCGACACCACGCTCCTCAACAGTTTTGTCGAGCGCATGGACATTGCCACCGAGGTCGCCAAGTCTAAAATCGAGATGGGCAAGGCCGTCTTCGACCCCGCCCGTGAGCGCTCCAAGCTCAACAATCTCGCCAGCCGCGTGCCCGAGCGCTACGAGGCCCAAGCCATCACCCTGTTCCGCCTCCTCATGAGCATGAGCAAGGCCGAGCAACAGCGCTACATCAACGAGCTCAAGGGCATCACCGTCTCACAAAAGGCCCACGCCACGGCTGCAGCCTTTGACACGCCTTTCCCCCAGACGGCTAGCGTCGCCTGCCAGGGCGTCGAGGGCGCCTATAGCCAAATTGCCGCGTGCAGGCTCTTCGACGTGCCCGACATTGCGTTCTTCGAGACCTTCGAGGGCGTTATGCGCGCCGTGCGCGACGGCTTCTGCGAGTTTGGCGTGCTGCCCATCGAGAACTCCACCGCCGGCTCAGTCAACGCCGTCTACGACCTGCTCGCCCAGTTCGACTTCCATATCGTGCGCTCGTTGCGCCTCAAGATCGATCACAACCTGCTCGTCAAGCCCGGCACCAAGCTCGCGGACATACGCGAGGTCTACAGCCACGGCCAAGCCATTGCCCAGTGTGCCGGCTTTATCGAGTCCCACGACCTGCACGCCACCAAGTACCCAAACACGGCCATGTCGGCCGAGATGGTCGCCAACTCCGAGCGCACCGACGTCGCCGCCATCGCCTCGCGCAGCTGTGCCACGCTGTATGGCCTGGAGGTGCTGGAGCCCAACATTCAGGACTCGGACAACAACTACACGCGCTTTGTCGTCATCAGCCGCGAGCCGCGCGTCTACCCCGGCGCCAACCGTACCTCGCTCATGATCACCACGGCCAACGAGCCGGGTGCGCTCTATCGCGTACTCGAGCGCTTCTACGCGCTCAATATCAACCTCATCAAGCTCGAGAGCCGCCCCATCCCCTGCCGCGACTTTGAGTTTATGTTCTACTTTGACCTGGACTGCCCCTTTGGCAGCAAGGCCCTCGACGACCTGCTTGATTCCATCGACGACGTGTGCGAGAGCTTCACCTACTTTGGCAGTTACACGGAGGTGCTCTAGATGACCGATATCGCTGCAACCCGTCCCTACGGCGTGCTGGGCCGTGTGCTGGGCCACAGCTACACACCGGCCATCTACAAGGAGCTCGCGGGGCTCGAGTACGTGCGGTTTGAGCGCGAGCCCGAGGACCTCGCGGCCTTTATGACCGGCGACGAGTGGGAGGGCACCAACGTGACCATCCCCTACAAGCGCGCCGTAATGGACTACCTGGACGAACTGAGCCCGCTCGCCGAGCGCATGGGCAACGTCAACACCATCACGCGCCTACCCGACGGGCGCCTGCGCGGCGATAATACTGACTACTTCGGTTTTCAGAGCCTGGTCGAGGAGTTGGGCGTAGAGGTTGCCGGCAAGAAGGCCCTCGTGCTCGGAGCCACCGGCGGCGCCGGCACCACGGCAAGTATGGTGCTCGGCGACCTGGGCGCCATCGTCGTGCCGGTCGGCCGCACGAGCGAAGTCAACTACGACAACATCGCGCAGCAGTCCGACGCCGCACTGCTCGTCAACTGCACGCCCGCCGGCATGTTCCCCCACTGTCCCGACGCCCCCTGCACACTCGAGGGGCTCAATGCGCTCGAGGGCGTTATCGACATTGTCTACAACCCCGCTCGCACGGGACTCATGCTCGAGGCCGAGCGCCGCGGCATCCCCTGCATCGGCGGCCTGCTGATGCTCGTGGCCCAGGCGGCGCAAGCCGTTGAGCGCTACACCGGCCAGGTCACTTCGCGTGAGCGCATTCTGGACGTAACGGAGCGCCTGTCACGCCGCGAACAGAACATCGCGCTGATCGGCATGCCGGGCTCGGGCAAGACCCGTGTGGGCGAGCAGATTGCCCTGCTCACGGGGCGAGAGCACATCGATCTGGATCGCGCCCTCGAGGAGCGCCTGGGCATGCCCTGCGCCGACTTTATCGTCGAGCGCGGCGAGGCGGCGTTCCGCGAACAGGAGACGGCGGCGCTGGCCGACATCTCCAAGCGCAGCGGCCTGGTGCTTTCCACCGGCGGCGGCGTGGTCACGCGCGACGAGAACTACCCGCTGCTGCACCAGAACAGCCAGATCGTGATGCTCAACCGCAAGCTCGACGAGCTCGCCCACAAGGGCCGCCCCATCACGGCGCGCGATGGCATCGACAAGCTCGCCGAGCAGCGCATGCCGCGCTACCGCTCCTGGGCCGACTACATCATCGACTCACGCGACTGCGCCGCCAACACCGCCCAAGCCCTCCTCGACACCCTCCCACCCGCTCTCTAACCAAAACCACCACAAAGGGGACAGGCGCCTTTGTGGTGGTTTTCCAATCGCAAAGGAAGCAACCATGAAAGCACTCGTCATCAACGGCCCCAACCTCAACATGCTCGGCATTCGCGAGCCGGGCATCTATGGCAGCGACAACTACGACCGCTTAGTGCAGATCTGCCAGGAGGCAGGTGCCGCACAGGGCTTCGACGAGATCGAGGTCTTCCAGTCTAACCACGAGGGCAGCATCGTCGACAAGATCCAGGAGGCCTACGGCAAGGTCGACGGCATCGTCATCAACCCGGCCGCTTATACGCATACGAGCGTGGCGATCCTCGATGCCCTCAAGGCCGTCGCCATCCCGGCTGTGGAGGTCCACATCAGCGCCGTAGAGACACGCGAGGACTTCCGCCAGGTGAGCTATGCACGCCTGGCCTGCTTCGCCACCATCACCGGCGAAGGCCTCCAAGGCTACGCCCACGCGTTGGAGCTGCTGAAAGAGCGTCTCGAAAAGTAGCCTCGCGAGCAAATCCATCAACGCGATTCGCACGCCAATAATGCCAGTGCCGCCAGCAGCAACCTCACTACTGGCGGCACTTTATTACTGACATATAATCGTTGCAGTCACAAAACGTCTGGAGACGCTCATGTTAAGCATCCATCTGGGAGATTACCCCCGTTCCATCTACGATACCGAAACCTATTTTAGGAACTCATACCTGGATTCCTGGTTCGAGGACCCTATGGCAGCGCAGATGATTAAAGGCGTTGACGGTTCAGAGCTCATCGGCCCCCACAACATCATCAGCAAACAGCTCGGTTCGATTACGCCCCTCGAGCTTTCCGGCGGCGTTAAAACGCTACTTCTGGTGCGCAATCTCCCAAACATGGTGTTCAATGCATCCACTTGCGGAGATAACTGCGCCCGCTGGCTGCTCAAAATTGGCAAAGAACAGGATGTGCTGGTAACCCTTTACCACATCATGAAATTCCCCTGGAGGCATTTTGAGATTCGCATTAATAACGATGGCCGCATCGTTAGAAACATGCAGGAGTTTGTCGGCGCCACGAATGACTTTTTGGATGTTGATGAGTAATGAAGGGAACACACACTGTTGTCGTGGAGCGCGCAAAAGTCAAATACACGCTCACCTTTAAACGCAATATTTCCTTCATCCGTGGCAACAGCGGCACGGGCAAAACGACGCTCATCTCGATGATTCGCGACTACAACGACCGAGGACCGGAAAGCGGCGTTGCACTTAGCTCCGACGTGCCTTGCGAAACGCTTTCCGGCAGACGCTGGGAGCGCGAGCTGTCGATCATCGAAGATTCAATCGTCTTTCTAGATGAGGGCAACGAGTTTATCTACTCAAAGGACTTCGCCAAAGCCGTAAACGGCTCATCCAACTATTTTGTCCTGATATCTCGTCGAGACGCCAGCGAACTCCCCTACAGTGTCGACGAAATCCTAAAGCTGGTAAACACCACGAGTAAAACAATCAATGGCCGAAAGAGCGATAAACGCTTCTACTCGGTAACAAAACCGATATACAGCCACACGGCAAGCATGCTATATCAGGACCTAAATGTTGGATTCGAAATACCCGATGCCGTGGTTGTGGAGGACAGCAAGTCTGGTTATCAGTTTTACAACGCTCTTTGCAAACGGCTCGGAATCCCCTGCTATACGGCCACCGGCGTTGCGAATCTAAAACGTACGATTCACGAATGCCCCGAGCAAAACGTTCTTGCCATAGGAGACGGCGCAGCGTTTGGTCCCTACATCGAAAAAGTGCTCGGACAGCGCGTTTACAAGAACGTTCGCCTATTCCTCCCGGAATCGTTTGAGTGGACACTCCTGCGCTCCGAGCTCATACCCAGCAGCGACATTCCCAAAATCCTCGAGGACCCCTCAAGCTATATCGAAAGTCGCGATTATTTAAGCTGGGAGCGGTTCTTCACCGACGTGCTGGTCAAATACTCAGCAGACACTCGCTACGCTTACAAAAAGGCGCGACTCAACGAGCAGTACCTAAAGCCGCAGGCAATGAATGCCGTATCGAAAGTCTTACCGGAGTGTTTGAAGACGAATTAGCAGATTCTTTAAATCATCTAGAAACCGGGGCTATGCACATGAGCTGAAGCCGCTGAAAGAAAGCCTACAACACGCCTGGTACACTAATCCTTGGAACAGAATTATCAGGTTTATTTGTCCCAAATCTTAAGTAACTGTTTGATTACATACAAAGGAGCACATCCATGTCCCAGTACGATTACCTCGTCGTCGGCGCCGGCCTCTCTGGCGCCGTCTTTGCCAATGCCGCCAGGCGCGCCGGCAAGTCGGTCCTGGTCATCGATCGCCGCGACCACATCGCCGGCAACGTCTACACCGAGGACGTCGAGGGCATCCAGGTCCACCGCTACGGCGCGCATATCTTCCACACCTCCATGAGGGACGTCTGGGACTACGTCAACCGCTTCGCCGAGTTCAACAACTACGTCAACTCGCCGGTAGCCAACTTCCATGGCGACATGTACAACATGCCCTTCAACATGAACACCTTCGCCAAGATGTGGCCGGGCGTCGTCGCGCCGGCCGATGCCAAGGCCAAGATCGCCGAGCAGGTGGCCGCCGAGAACATCGGCGAGCCGCAGAACCTCGAGGAGCAGGCGCTGTCGCTCGTCGGCCGCGACATCTTCGAGACGCTCGTGAAGGGCTACACCGAGAAGCAGTGGGGCCGCGACTGCCGCGACCTGCCCGCGAGCATCATCAAGCGCCTCCCCTGCCGCTTCACCTACGACAACAACTACTTCAACGACCGCTACCAGGGCATCCCCATGGGCGGCTACACCAAGATGGTCGCCAACATGCTCGAGGGCGTCGAGGTGCGCTGCGGCGTGGAGTACAAGGAGCTGATCGCCGCCGAGCCCGATATCGCCGCCAAGACGATCTACTGCGGCCCCATCGACGCGTTCTACGACTTTAAGCTGGGCACGCTGGAGTACCGCAGCCTGCGCTTTGAGACCGTGACGCTCGACGAGCAGGACCACCAGGGCGTGGCCGTGGTCAACTACACCGAGCGCGAGGTCCCCTACACCCGCATCATCGAGCACAAGCACTTCGAGTTCGGCACGCAGGACAAGACCGTCATCACGCGCGAGTACCCGGCGGACTGGAAGCCCGGCGACGAGCCCTACTACCCCATCAACGACGCCAAGAACGAGGCCCTCTACAAGCAGTACGAGGAGCTAGCGGCACAGGAAGGCGACGTGATCTTCGCCGGTCGCCTGGGCGGCTACAAATACTACGACATGGACAAGGCCATCGCCGCGGCATTTGAGCTGGTGCGCAACGAGCTCGGTGTGGAGCCGACGGAGGAGTAGACAAAGCGGGTTATCGCAAACAAGAGCAAATCGAACAGGGCGATTCACGGCATGTTACCGTGAATCGCCCTTAATCGCTGTACATTTAATCTCGAATATTTAATCTGGAGCTCCGGAGCTCTAATACCTCGATAGAATCTCATCCCTGCTTCGTTTATATAGCTTTATAAATAGTTATATAGCTATATAAAACTTTATAAATAGCTATAAAAACAATCGATAATCTGAAGAGAATTCAGTTAATAGAGAATACATTCAGGCGAAATTAACCCATCGAAACAATAGTTTGGACACACCGCGAGATAAAGTGCAGCTCGGGGACAATAAAGCCCCCCGACGGCCTCGCTGGTACGGCTGGGCGGCGCACTGTCATGTGAGAGCCACATGCCACCACAGCAGCAAAAGGACACTAAGCATACTTTGAGACGAGTTTGCGCGCCTTATATAACTTGGCGCCCAAATACTCGTCTTTCATATCCGCCTGATGTTCAAACAGTTTGAGAACCTTTACGCAAATAGCCTTCTTTACAGCTCTGTTTTCCTCGGCACCCTTGCGCTTGATAGCACGGTCGATGGATTTCTCAATTGCTTCCATAGATTTGGAACGATTGCCGCACAAGTTGGTACCCGACGCGTTGAGCCCGAGCGTAACCTCAAGATCGTACCGCACGCTCCTATCAGCAGCATCAATACGCCCGTCGCGATGATAGAAAATGCTGTCGAGCGTATAAGGCTTGATCGGATCAACCGTAAGAGACTTGTTACCACGTCGTTTGTCACACGTTGCCCCGCCACGTCCGTCACAGACAGCAACCATGTTGTGATAATCGAGACTCAATTCGCCATCCGCTGCAGAGTCCTCAGGATTTTGCGGAATCAAATGTTCGATCGTAGCCGGATGATCACCAACGCCGATCCTGCATGTGCAATAAGCGCAGAGATGATCCTGCTCTGCAAGCAAGGCCTCCAGAACCTCTCGCTTGTTCTCTCCGCGCAACGCTGTGTAATCAAACGTCGTATCGGGGGTATTGCGTATGGCTCTCTTGGCCTTGGTAAGTGCCGGAGGCTCTTTAGCCTTAACGATCGGAATCACGACAGCAGCTCCTCAAGCTCAAGGGTCGTCTTAGCGGCAACAACATCGGGGTCGTCCACGCCCACAAACTCCTCAAGCTTTTGGAGCGCAAGCCTAGCGTCGTCAAAGCGCTCTTCATCAACGGCGCAATTAAATAAATCGAACAATCGAGCCGCCTCTTCAGGTCGAGAGAATGCGCCCAGAACGGTGTTGAGAATATCCCCGGCATCGCGTCCACGCGTTTCCATAGCAGGCACCGTTGCAGCGTCCTCTCCAAGAATGCGGATGTTACCGCGAGGCACCGACGCAACCACAACAGGTGAATGCGTTGTAACTATAAATTGAACGTTGGGAAATATGCGAACAAGGTCCTCGAGAATCCTGGCCTGCCAGCGGGGATGCAAATGAAGGTCAATCTCATCGATCATAACAACACCGGGCGTCTCGAGCACATTAGAGCCCAAAGCCGGATTGAGCGTTGCCATGCGGTACGCGATGTCTGCGAATAGGCTCAGCGTCCCACGATAGCCATCGCTCATAGAATGCATTCTATTGCGGTGATAAACACCTTCAGCAGTGGTGTATATAAACACAAGTTGGTTAAGCTCGACGTCGTAGTCGACCATGGCGCCCTTGGTTGTCGCGGCGGCATCAAAGCAAGACGCGAGCGCCTTCTTAACCGCAGTGAATAAGGCGCTCTCTCGCCTATCCTGCCATTCCCAAATCGATTGAGACTTAAACCACGCATTCATACGGGCTTCATTCGCAGATGCCCGCAGAGCGCCCTCGTAACCGCGCGTTCTATTGGGCGTTGCTTTATCTTTTGACGCCGCTTGTTTCCACAGTCGATCAGTCCCGTAGCGGGCAAGAACAGGCAGAACGACTTCATTACCTTTACCGACAAGCTCTTGCAGGTGTTCGCCAGCATCAATCACACGTCCGGCATCGGCTTGCGTGGTGCGTCCCTTAGCACTCTTCAACGATCGCAGCCAGCCCACCTCTTCCCCCAGGACAATGCCCGATGCCTCAACTGACACCGGGTACTGGGACTGAATGTCGAACATGTCGCCCTGTTTGATAACCGCTCCGCGAGAATCATCTGGGACTATGCCCAGAGCTTCAGCGTTCTGAATTTTCTGGAACAACGTCCCCAGCGCAATGCAAGCTGCATCGATAAGCGTGCTTTTACCCGTGCCGTTATCGCCGACCAAAACGGTAAGCTGACGATCGAATTCAATTGAATATGATTCGAACTTACGGAAGTTGGTTATCTTCAGTTTCTTAATTTGCAACGCAGCGTTAGCGAAGCTCACGATAGCCTCCCGTGAATTATGTTAGTAGCCAATCGAGTGGAAAATCGTGCGTCAATTCTCAGTTAGCAGCATTATAGCCAACCACTTCAGACTTCAATTGTGCAGAGAAAAATGGGCAGGAGATAAGGCCTTTCGAGTCAGCGTTAGTGTAAGGATGTCGATGGCTAGCCGCCAAACGCAAACGACCCCTGTCTTAGAATCTGGAATTGCTACATAACTCATAAATCGTGGAGCCCGCAGAAACAGAGTAGCTCAACTTCGCATTTGTGAACAAAAAAGCCCAGCAAAAGCTGAGCTTATTAAACAAAAGGTGCTCCATGGCGGATTCGAACCGTCGACCTTGGGATTAGAAGTCCCCTGCTCTATCCAACTGAGCTAATGGAGCAAATAACCGCACGCCAAGCAAGCGCGAGCCCGCCAAGCACAAATAAGTATAACCTACTTGAACTGTTCGCGGTATGCCTTGCATACCTCATCGACCGGGCCGTCCATACGAACCTTGATTATCGACTTTATCCGAACACCTCCCACATTCATCCGTACATGTACGGATGAATGTGGGAACCCGATACCCTGAGGGCCGGATCGGCCGGCCCCGGGAGATCGGAGGACGGCATGTCCGGAAAGAAGAAAAGGGGCTCCGCAAGGGCGGTCCCGAGGGCCTACGGAAGGCTCACGAGGCACGAGCGGGACACGGTCCAGAGGATGCTGGAGCGCGGGGCCTCGTGCAGGCAGATCGCGAGGGAGCTGGGCAGGTCGCCCTCGACGGTGTGCTCGGAGGTGGCGTCGCACAGGTTCGTGACCGCGCCGAGGGAGAGGCGCGGCGAGCGCGTGGACGCCTCCGCCGACCTGTCTGCGGCATGCCCGCGCCTGGCCGCGTGGCCGCGCTGCTGCAACGGGTGCGGGCGGTACCGCGCGATCGGCTGCAAGCGCCGCCCGCACGTCTTCTACGACGCCCGCGCCGCGCAGCTGTGCGCGGACTCGGTCCTCGTCTCGTCCAGGCGCGGGATAGACGCCGACGAGCCCGCCGCGGCGGCCAGGCTGGAGGCGATAAGGGACTGCCTGCGCCGGGGGCTGTCGCCCGAGCAGATGGCGGCGCGCAACGGCGGCCCGGTGGACCTGTCGCCGTCGACCATCTACCGCTGGGTCTCGGCGGGCTACGACGGCATGACCAACATGGAGCTCAGGCGCAAGGTCGGCTACAGGCCGAGGAAGCGCGCCGCGTGCCGGGCGGCGACCCGCCACTCCGCCCGCAGGTCACATGCCGCGTTCCTCGCCCTCGGGGAGGACGCGTGCGCCGCGGCCTGGGAGATGGACACCGTCGAGGGGGCCCGGGAGGACGGCGCCTGCCTGCTCACGCTGCTGCACCGCCCCAGCAGGCTCCAGCTCGCGCTGCCGCTGGAGGAGAAGATGTTAGCGTCAATATATTTTTCACCATTTTCACCAACGTATTTT